>JACMIM010000931.1 GCA_014381165.1 Roseiflexaceae bacterium | reverse complement strand
GATTGGGTAGCCACCAGTCATCACCACGGCCTCGCCGGGCTTGGCGTAGCCACGGGCCTTGAACTCGATCTTGACATACTCACTTAACTCGGCCAGGTCGTGAATGTCTTCGCTGAACAGCGGCGTGACGCCCCAAACCAAGTTCAGCCGGTCGTAGACGCCTGCGTCCGGCGTAAGTGCATAGATTTCGCAGGTGGGCCGCTGCCGCGCCACGCGAATCGCGGTCGCGCCACTCATGGTGAAGGCCACAATCGCGCGCACTGGCATGCTGGGCTGCACGGCGCGCGCCGCCACGCTGATTGGGTCGTTGACCTGGAGCTTGTGCAAAAACGCCGGCGAAACATCGTCGGCATAGGTGCCGAGCAGGCCGCTGCCCTCGGTCACTTCGGCAATCCGCGCCATCATCTCGATCGATTCGACCGGATATGCGCCCACCGCCGTCTCGCCACTGAGCATCACCGCATCGGTGCCATCGATAATGGCGTTAGCGACATCACTAGCCTCGGCGCGGGTGGGCTGCGAGTTGCGAATCATGGAGTCGAGCATCTGCGTGGCCGTGATCACCGGCTTGCCCATGCGGTTACAGGTGCTGATAATCAACTTCTGCGCCACCGGCACCTGCTCAGGCGGAATCTCCACACCCAGGTCGCCGCGCGCCACCATCACGCCGTCGACAGCGGCGATGATATTGTCTAGGTCGTCCAGCGCCTCGGGCTTCTCGATTTTGGCCATGATCGGTGTGGTCTTGCCAGCGGCGGTGATGCGCGCCCGCAGGTCTTCGACGTTGGCGGCCTTGCGCACAAATGAGAGCGCCACCCAATCGATATCTTGGGTAAAGCCGAATTCAAGATCCGCGATGTCCTTTTCGGTCAGCGAGGGTGCGCTAACATTGACGCCGGGCAGATTGATGCCCTGGCGCTCGCGCAGCGTGCCGCCCGAGACCACATCCGTGATCACATCGCCCTCGCGCTCCTCGACCACGCGCAAGTGAATCAGGCCATCCGATAGCAGAATACGGTCGCCTGGTTTGACATCACCTGCCAGCGCCTTGTAGGTGGTACTGACCCGATCGGGGGTGCCGGGGAACTCGTGGATGGAGATCGTAAAGCGACTGCCGGTTTTGAGCTGCACCGGCTCGCCATTCACCAGCATGCCGGTGCGAATCTTCGGCCCTTGCAAGTCTTGAAGAATCGCTAGTGGTTTGCCGGCACGCACAGCGGCGGCGCGCACGCGGCGAATTCGCTCGGCGTGCTCCTCGTGGCTGCCGTGCGAGAAATTCATGCGGGCCACATCCATACCAGCCGCGATCAACTTGTCCAACATCTCATCACTCTCGCTGACCGGCCCAATCGTGGCGACGATCTTGGTTCTGCGCATTCGAGTGTTCCTCTTGCGTATGTCCTAAGATTCTCGAGTAGCCTACACCAAGAAGCTTACCACGGCTTGGTGCAGTACCGACGCAGAAAGTAGCCATATGGTATAGTTCTTAGAGAGAAGGCAGGAATTATATCTTCCGGCTAGATAGGGTGGCGCGATGTCTGTGGCAATTTTACTGGTCGATGATGACCCGACTATTCGTGAGTTTGTTTCGATTGTGCTTGAGGATGAGGGCTTCACAGTGACTACCGCGCCCAACGGTGTCGCCGCGCTTCAGCAGGCCAGTGCCACACCGCCTTCACTCATCCTGCTGGATATGCACATGCCCTTGATGAACGGCTGGGATTTTGCCGAGGCTTATTATCGCCAGGTAGCTGTGCCTGCGCCGATCATTATTATGACAGCGGCCCATTCAGCCAAGGACATAGCGGCGCAGGTGCGTGCGAGCGCTGTGCTGGCAAAACCATTCCATATCGATGACCTGATTGCGTTGGTGCGCAAATGGTCAGCTTCGCCAAATACGTAAGCACCGGACATTTGGCCACGAAGACACAAAGGCACAATTCAGGACTTACGCAGTTGGCGACTTCAGCCTGCGGCAGCAGGGAAGATTTATCTTTTTTGTTTCGTTGTTTGGTGCTTTGCACCAAACAACGAAACAATGATGAGGTATTTCCTTGCCCGCCGCAGGCGAAATGAAACCTGTTGGGCAACTTCTAGGCTGCAATCTGCGCGGCCAGCGGCAGATGCACGGTAAACGTGGTGCCTTCGCCCTCGACGCTGGCGACATCGATCGTGCCGCCGTGCCGCGTGACGATCTCATGCACCACATACAGGCCGACCCCAATCCCACTAATGCGATGCTCCTGGGCGTTTTCAGCGCGAAAGAACCGGCCAAACAGGTGCGGGATCGATGACGCCGGAATGCCGATGCCCTGGTCGCTCACGGCCACTTGCACCTCAGCCTCGGCGTGCGTGATCGCCACCGTGATAGTGCCACCATTCGGGCTGTACTTGATCGCGTTCTGGAGCAGGTTTTGCAAAACCTGCTCCAGGCGCAGCTCGTCGGCTTCGATCACCAGTGCGTCGAGGTCGCCAGACAGTGCCACAGCATGGTGGTCGAGCGAGGGCTGTAGTTCGTCGACGACACGCTGCGTGAGGGCTATCAGATCAACCGGGCTGAGCTGCATCGCGAACTGGCCCATTTGCAGGCGTGAAAGATCAAGTAGCGCGCCGATCATTTTGTTCAAGCGCCCAGTCTGCTCGGCCACAATCCGCAACGTGCGCTGGTCGCGTTCGTTCATGCTGCTCTCGCGCACGGCTCGGCGCTGGAGGAGCTGCACATTGCCAAATAGCGTCGTCAGGGGGGTTTTCAGCTCGTGGGCTGCGACCGAGAGAAAGGCGTCGCGCACGCGCACCGCATCTTGCGCCTCGCGGTACAGCCGGGCATTGTCCAGCGCAATCGCAGCCCGGTGCGTCAAATCGTTGGCCAGCAGCAAATCGTCGTGCGTGTAGTTCGAATTCGTGTCGGCGCACTTAAACGTAACCGCGCCAGTGGTTTCGTTGCGCACGGTCAGCGGGACAATCAGCACCGAGCCGACCGAAGCGGCCGCATACGCCGCCAGCAACTCGCCTTCTGCGCCCGCTGCGCCTGCCGCAACCTGGGAGTAACGGATGGGTTTACCGCTGCGGACAACGTTTGCGGTGCCGACAAGGATTTCAAGATTCACATCTGCCGTGCTGCTTGTCGGCAACGTCTGCGCGTTGGACTGGCGTATCGCCGTCGCCACGCGCACGAGCACACCACCCTCACCAAGCATATCGACTGCGGCGGCATCGGCCAGTTGCCGCGTCGCCAGCTCGGCCAGCCGCTCGATAATCGTCTGATGGTTCAGCGACTCGACCAGGTACTGGCTGGCCTCGGCCAAGAAGTGCTGGCGCTCGGCGGCGACATGCAACGCCTGCTCGGCCTCGACGGCGAGCTGCTCGGCGCGATGCACGCGCAGCGCACGATAAATGCTTTGTGCCAGCACGTCGGGTGAGACCGCGTTTTTCGTGAGGTAGTCGGTCGCGCCGGAGCGCAGCAACTCGACTGCCAGCTGCTCATCGCCCTGGCCGGTCAGCATGACTACTGGCACAGTATAGCCGTGGGTGCGAATAGCGCGCAGCACCGTCAGGCCGTCGGTGCCAGGCAGGTGATAATCGAGCAGGATCACGTTTACGGCGATCCGATCAAGTGCGGCAAGCGCGCTCGGCCCATCGACCGCCTCCTCGATTGTGCAGGGTAAAGCGGCGGCTTTGAGCGCACGCCGCACGGCCATACGGTCGACCGCGTCGTCATCGACAACCAAAATAGAAAGGTGTTGGTGCATTACGGTAGTTCGTTGATCGCCCAGTACTTATTCAGCGTTGCCATAGCATCGACAAAGGCCCCAAAGGTAACTGGCTTGAGGATATAACCGGAGATATTTAGGTTGTAGGCCTCGACTTTGTCGCGCTCATCGTCTGAGGTTGTCAGCACGATCACGGTCAGGGCGTGCAGCGCTGGGTCGCTGCGAATCTCACGCAGCAGCTCCAAGCCGTTCATTTTGGGCATGTTCAGATCGAGCAGCACCAACCGGCGCTCGGAAGGGATTTTCGCATCGCCCGTCCCGCGCAGCAACTCCAGTGCTTCCAGGCCATTATGCGCCACATACAGCGGGTTTACAATGTTGTTTTTGCGAAATGCCCGCTGGACGTTCATGATATCGACTTCGTCGTCGTCGACCAGCAGGATGTGTAGCATTTTCGACTCGCTCATTTTCCACGCTCCCCGCGTATACGCTTGGGCCACAGCAGGCGAAATGTCGCCCCGGCCCCCTCCTGCGATTCCAGCCAAATGCGCCCGCCGTACAGCTCGACAATCTTCTTGACCAGCGAAAGCCCAAGGCCGGTGCCTTCTACTTTATCACGAGAAGACAGCGTCTGGAACATCACGAACACCTTCTCGTGGTACTGCGGCGCAATCCCCGGCCCGTTGTCGCTCACGGCGAACTCATAGGCTGCGCCAGCATCCCGGCTGCTTACGGCGATCCGCAAGTCGGCAGGCCCACCACCGTGCTTGATCGCATTGCCGATCAAGTTGCCAAACACCTGTTGGATATGCACTCGCTCGGCTTCCAGCGTCGGCAAATCCTTCGCGATCTCAATCACCACCTGGGCTGGCGGCGCAAGCAAATCCACAATGTCTGGCAGAAGCTGGCTCAGGTCGACCTGCTCGACAGTGCTGCGCACTCGCCCAATCCGCGAATATTGCAGGATACCGTCGATCAGGCCCTCCATGCGGTGGACGCGCCCGCGCAGCAGCTCCAATTGGCGGCGAATCTCCTCGGTGACATGCTCGCCCAGGTCTTCCTCGATCCATTGCGAGAGATTGGCGATGCCACGTAGCGGGGCCTTGAGATCGTGCGAAGTGACATAGGCGAACTGGTCGAGTTCGCGGTTGCGCTCTTCCAGCGAGGTAGTAGCCCGCGCCAGCGATTCGGCCTGCTCGATCAGCGCCCGCTCGGCGCGCTTCTGCGCGTCGATGTCGGTGCATGTGCCAAACCATTCGACAATCCGCCCGTCGCTTTCATGAATTGCGGCGGCACGCCCCAGAAACCAATTATACTCGCCGGTTGCCGCCTCACGCAGGCGATACTCGATATCATATGGCTCGCCGGTTTGCAGCGCGTGGTTCCAAACCTCCAGCGTGCGTTCGTAATCCTCCGGGTGCAGCAGCTTGCTCCAGCCCTCGCCGCGCACCTGTTCCAGCGCCGTGCCGGTGTAGTCGAACCAGCGCTGATTGAAATAGGTGTGGTAGCCATCTGGCTGGGTCGTCCACACGAACTGGGGCATAGCCTCGGTGATCTGGCGAAACTGTGCTTCACTTTCGGCCAACTCCTGCTCGGCGCGCTTGCGCGCATCTATGTCGATCGCCGAGCCATACCACTTTGTGGGCGTGCCACGCGCATCCGATTTGAGCAACGCCTCGGTAATGTACCAGCGATATCCACCATCGTGGCGCGTAAAGCGGAACTCGTACTGAAATGGCTCGCCGGTGCGCAGCGAATGCGTCCAGCGCTCGGTCATCGGCGCGAGATCAGCTGGGTGAATGGCCGGCCCCCAGTTCCAACTCATCGAGTCGTTGGGATCGAGCCCGGTGTACGTGAACCAGTGTTGGTTGAAGTAATCGACACGGCCATCCGGCAGCGCAGTCCAAACCAGCATCGACATCGATTCGGCCAGGTCGCGGTAGCGGGCCTCGCTGGCCTCGACCGCCGCCGCCAACTGCTTTTGGTCGTCGGTGTCATTGTTGGTGCCAATCCACTGAACGATCTGGCCCTGGTCGTTGCGAATGGCCACGGCGCGCCCAAAGAACCAGCGGTACTGGCCATCAGCGCGGCGCAGGCGGAACTCGACCTCGAGCGTAGTGCCATTTGCGATGGCGTCCTGCCAGCGCTCGCCGACCATTGCAAGATCGTTGGGGTGAACAAAATTGGCCCAGCCATCGCGCAGCACCTGCTCCATGGATAAACCGACATAATCCAGCCAGCGCTGGTTGTAGTAGTCGATCGTGCCATCGCCGCGCGCTGTCCAAAGCAGGATCGGCATGGCGTTGGCAAGATCGCGGTAGCGCGCCTCGCTGATAGTCAGACGCTGGGCAAAGCGCTTCTGATCGTCGATATCGGTGCCAGTGCCAACCCACTGCGTAACCTGGCCGTGTTGATCGTGCAGGGGAACGCCACGCCCCAAAAACCAGCGATACTGGCCATCGGCACCCCGCCAGCGGTACTGCACCTCATAGGCATCACCAGTGGCGAGCGCTTTGTTCCAACGGTCGATGGTGATTGACAGGTCTTCGGGGTGAATGATATCCCGCCACTCCCAACCCAGTGTGGTATGCTCAGGGTCGCCAGTGTATGCGTACCAAGCCTGATTGAAGTAAGTGACATCGCCATTCGGCTGCGCTGTCCATACCACCAGCGGCATCGATTCAGCCAGGCCGCGGTAGCGGGCCTCGCTGAACGCGATCGCTTGTTCAGCCTGCTTGCGGTCGTCGATATCGATAGCAAGGCCGATCCAGTCCAGGATGGTGCCATCATCAGCCAGCACCGGCTCGGCGTGGCCAAGATGCCAGCGGAAGACGCCGTCGGCACGCCGAAAACGATATTCGTGATCAAAACCACGGCCAGTACGCAAAGCCTCTTGCCAAAGCGCATAGGTCTGCTGCGCGTCGTCGGGGTGGACTATCTGCGGGCGGTCGGGCGCATCGACCTGATTGGGCGTGATACCGGTGTAATCGTGCCAGCGCCGGTTGCGGTAGGTGATTTGGCCCTCGGGCGAGTTCGTCCACACCGATATAGGCAGCGCGTTCACCAGGCCACGGTAGCGCTGCTCGCTTTCGCGTAGCTTCTGCTCATCGCGGTAGCGCTCGGAGATATCTCGGAAGACCAGCACAGCACCAACCAACGCACCCTGTCCATCGCGCACCGGCGCGGCGCTGTCGTCGATCGGCAGCGAACTCCCATCGCGGCGCACCAGCGCGGTGTGGTTGGCCAGGCCAACTACAACTTGATCGCGCAGCACTCGTGCAACTGGCACCTCTGCAGGCGCGCGGGTCTGCTCATTGACAATCGTAAAGATGGTGTCTATCGGCTTTCCTAGTGCCTGGTCGGTCGTCCAGCCAGTCAGCGATTCAGCCACGCTATTCATGAAGGTGACAACCCCGTGAGTGTCGGTCGCAACCACCGCATCGCCAATGCTGGCGAGCGTGCCACGGAACCACTCGCGCTGGGTGTACAGCTCCTGTTCGTTCTGCTCGGCCCGGCGCAGGGCGTTATCATACGTCTGGGCAAGGCGGCCCAGCGCACGTCGCGTGGTATAGGCCAGCACACCGCCAAGTAGCAGTGCGCCCAGCATGCTTCCCGCCAGCACACCCTGCGTAACGCGCTGAACCGTCTGCGAACGCTCGGCCAGCAGACGTTCCTCGGTTTGAATGAACGCCCTGTTCAACGCGCGCATTTGATCGATCCGCCGCTTGCCCTCGCCGCTTTGCGCCAGCGCGACATAGTCACCATCCTGCCGACGCAGCTCGATCGCGCGCAGGGCGTACTGCTGCCACTGCTCGTTGATCACACGAATCTGCGCGACACGGTCTTGCTGATCCGGCAGATCTACAACCAGGCTGGTGAGGGTCGAGAAGCGCTCGTCGATTGTGGCCAAGGCCTGGTTGTAGGGTTCAAGAAACAGAACGTCGCCAGTTAGCAGAAAGCCACGCAGGCCGGTTTCCTGGTCGATAATAGTCGCCTGGAGTTCGTGGGCGTTGGCCAGCACCTGCTGCGAACGCTCGACCCAGGCAGCTGAGGCTAGCAGGTTCGTGATCAGCCAAAACAGCACGAGCGCCAGCAGCGCCAGCAGTACCAGCGGCAGCAGCACTGTGCGCGTGAGCGTGCGGCGCAAGGCCTCGTTCGCCTCACGGCGCAGCATAGGTGTCATGACTCATAACTCCTCAACACAGAATAGAAGCGCTTATTATAATTCATTCCTAGCGTTGGAGCTTTCGGCGCGGGAAATCCCGGCGCGGCAGATCCCGGCGCTAAAGCGCCGGGCTATTGGGCTGGGCGAACTGCGTCGGGCGGGT
>JACMIM010000930.1 GCA_014381165.1 Roseiflexaceae bacterium | reverse complement strand
GCAGCCACCACGTAGTCAGGGCGTATTGTACGAACGCTACCGAGTTGAGATCGCCGGCAAGGCTCCGCAGATTATCACGCGCTGGTACGACTACGCGCCGCCCCACCGGCTGGCGGTTGAGCTGCGTGATGAGGGCCAGGACGCGGTGAATTACGCCATCCGCACCACCGGCCGCGATATCGTCGAGTATCAGATACGCCGCTTCGACGACGATAGCGGCCAGCCGACGCGGATAAACTACCAACTTTCCCCAGGCGAGGACGCAGCAGCTATCCCGGTGCTACGCAGTGCGCTTATGCCCATCCACGCCTTTCAAGATGCAGCGTATCAGCCGGAAATCAACAGTTTATACCTGGCACAAGCGCGCGAGAACGGTGCGACGCTGCTTGGCCGGTCGAGTGTGGCCGGGCGCACAGCGTTGTTACTTGGCTACACCACCGCGCAACTGCCGCTGGAACAGCAGGCCGGCGAGCTGCGCCAGGTGCTGCTGGCCGTAGATAGCGAGCTTCGGGCGTTGCTGGAGGTGACTGTGCTGAGCACCGGCACGGGCGAATCGGTGGCGACCCGTCCATGGCGGGTCGAGCAGATCGAGCTGCTGGCTCAGGCCGAGGAGGGCCAGTTCAGCTTTGGCGCGGGCAGCTCAGTGCAGGTTGTGACTGGGCCGCGCAGTGTGCTGGCACCAAGCATTCCCGCACTGTTCACTAGCCTGGGCGAGGCCCAGCGCGAAAGCCGCAGCGGCCTATTGCTGCCCACCGCGCCGCCAACTGATGCGCGTGGTTTAGTGCTGAACCTGCGCGGCGAGCGCGCTTCCTCACGCTACGGTTTGATCTACGAGGGCGAGTTCCAAAGCCTGCTGCTGCTGCCCGCGCCGGGCTTCGAATCAAACGACATCCGCTGGCAGGGCCAGGAGCGCAGCACCGGCCCGTTTCGCTACCGCATCGCCGAGGCGCTCGACCGGCTCGAGGGCGGGCTGTTCGCTCAGGTGTACCACCAGGATACACCCGAGCGGCGCGTGAACATCATGCTGTGGGACACGCTGAGCACCGCTGGGGAACGTGAGCAGCGCCTGATCGACGTGGTTGCCTCGCTTCAGCCCGTGACCGCCGAAAACGTGGAAGCACTGCAACGCGATCTCGTGTCGCTGCCTAGCGCGGGCGGCGCACCGTAGGGGCGGCACACCGTAGGGACGGCTCGTGAGTCGCCCCTGCGGTGCTTTTACACAAATTGCTCTAGCAAATCTCGCGCAGCTTTTGTATAATGTATGGAAGCACACATTGCGCACTTGCCGATGTCACCTATTTCGAGGCTCTGATGTATGTACCCCCGCGAACATTGCTTCTGCTCGCTCCAGCGCTGCTGATCGCGCTGGCATTGGCCTGGCCACTCATTCGCCCGAGCAGCGCGCCGCCTGCCCGCGCTGCAGAACTGAGCACGCCGACCGCACAGGCGGGTAATCAGGCCGTGATCGATGCGTCGAGCAAGACCAATTTCACACCAAGGTTGAGCCAAGCCCAGGCCCAGCAAGCGGTCGAGAAGGCCCAGCAGGCCGATACACGGCGGCGCGTGCGGCTCGATCCCACGCCCGCCGAGGGATTGCCGAGCGTGCGCGCGATCTACATGGCCCAGAGCCAGCACCATCTGAGCGATCGGGTCGGCTTTCTGTCGTTCTGGCGGGCCAACGGCGGGCTTTTGCTGTTTGGTTACCCAATCAGCGAAGAATTGGTCGAGCAGGGCACTGTGGTACAGTACTTCGAGCGCGCCAAATTCGAGTACGACCCACTGGCGTTTGGCAGTACTGGCCAAGTGAAGCTGGCGCTGCTTGGTCGCGAGCTGACAAGCGGGCGAGTCTTTGAGCCAGGTGCGCCGGGGGCGGGCGAGATCTTCTTTGGCGAAACCAGCCACAACCTCAGCGGCAAGTTCCGCCAGTTCTGGGAAAAGCGCGGTGGCCTACCGATCTTTGGCTATCCGCTCAGCGAACCATTCGAGGAGACTAGCACGATCGACGGCCAAGTGCGAATCGTCCAGTATTTCGAGCGGTTTAAGTTCGAGTACTTTCCTGAAGAACTCAACAGCTTTTACCACGGGCAGGTCAATGCCTATGGCCTGCGGCTGGCCGCGCTGCGCGAGGTTCAAATGGCCGACCTGGGGCGGCAGGCTGCACAGGCCAGCGGCGTGCGACTGACAAACGTTCAGCGGCTTGGCGGCGCAGCAGACTGGGCGCACGAAAATTACGCCCGCCGGATCGAGGTCAACCTTTCGACTCAGCAACTCGTGGCCTACGAGGACGATGTCTCAGTGTTCCAGGCCCCTATCGCTACCGGGCGCGATGGCTTCAACACGCCCACCGGCAACTATGCAATCTACGATAAATACACCATGCAGGATATGGTCGGCGCGATCGGCGGCGAATCGTGGTATGTGCCGAGCGTGCCGTGGGTGCAGTATGTGGTTGGCGGCGTGGCGCTGCACGGCACCTACTGGCACGACCAATGGGGCACCGGCGTGCGCATGTCGCATGGCTGCATCAACCTGAACATCGACGACGCCCAGTGGCTGTGGGAATGGGCGGACGTAGGCACAACGGTGAATATCTCCTACTAAGCTCCAAACGCCTCTACATGATACGAGTTACGCTATCCGCCCCACGCGGTCGGGTGGGCGACGGTTGGCAGATACCCGCGTAACTGGCCCAAACAATACACAATGCGAACAAGCATTTGGCTGATTCGACACGGCCAGACTGAGCTGAATAAGGCGCGCCGCTACCAGAGCAGCAGCGATCACGGACTAACGACGTTCGGCCAGCACCAAGCCGAGGCTCTGGCCCAGCGGTTGCGCCGCACGCCCTTTCATGCCGCCGTAACCAGCCCAACCCGCCGCGCCCGCGAAACGGCTGAATTCGTGCTGGGCGAGCGCGCGGCACCGATCGTCGAGGACGCGCGCTGGGGCGAAACCAACCACGGCCGCTGGGAGGGACTGACCTACCGCGAGGTGCGCGAGCGCTTCCCCGAAGAAGCAGTCGCGCGCTTTGCCGATGCGCTGCATGGGCGTGCCAGCGGCGGCGAAAGCCTGGCCGAGGTGCAGGCCCGCGTGCTAGCAGGCTGGCGGGCCTTGCTCCAGCAGCATCCCGGCGGGCGCGTGTTGGTCGCCACGCACGCCACACCAATCCAAATTGTCTTATGTCACCTCGCTGAAATGTCGCCGGCGCTGCATTGGCGCTGGCGAATCGACCTGGCCAGCGTCACGGCGATCGATGTGTATGGCGGCAGCGCGATTGTGCGCGGCGTTAATGAGGTGCCGAGGCTGTGGGCTGAGGGCTGAGGGCTGAGGGCTGAGGGCTGAGGGGGACAACTACTATGGGCGACCATGCGCTCGCCGCGTTGCTTGCGCGCATACCTACCGCAGATCTGGCCGCCGCCGCCGCCGCACAACGCCGGCTCGACCAACTGACCAAGCCGCAGGGCAGCCTGGGCGCGTTGGAGCCGCTGCTAGTGCGCTTGGCTGGTGCAACGGGACAGGCCACACCGCGCTTCGATGCGCCCGCAGTGCTGATCGCCGCCGCTGACCACGGCGTGGTCGCCGAGGGCGTCAGCCCCTACCCACAGGCCGTAACTGGCCAAATGGTGCTGAATTTCCTTCACGGCGGTGCGGCGATCAACGCGCTCGCCGCCAACGCCGGTGCCCGCGTGATCGTGGCCGACGCCGGGATAGCCAGCGATATTCCCGACCACCCCGGCCTGCTGCGCAGCGCTATCCGGCGCGGCAGCGCTAATCTTCTGCGCGAACCAGCCATGCGCCGCGCCGAGGCCGAGGCCATGCTGCTGGCTGGAGCCGCCTTGCTTGCCGCCGAGGCCGAGCGCGGGCTGGATCTGTTGGCGCTGGGCGAGATGGGCATCGGCAACAGCACCGCCGCCGCCTGCTTAACATGCGTGCTGGCCGCCATCACACCCGATCAAGCTACTGGGCGCGGCACCGGCTTGGATGACCACGGGCTGGCCCACAAGCGCGCCGTGGTTGCCGCCGCCCTGGCGCGGGCCAACGCGAGCGCTGCCGACCCACTGGGTGCGCTGGCCGAGTTGGGCGGCCTGGAGAT
>JACMIM010000929.1 GCA_014381165.1 Roseiflexaceae bacterium | reverse complement strand
GCTGGCCTGCCTGCGGCGCGGGTGCCCAACGCCCGCAGCGCGCTTGCGCCGATCGCCGCCGCCTTCTACCGGCACCCAGGCCGCCAGCTGCGCGTGGTCGGCATCACCGGCACCAAGGGCAAAACCACGACTTCCACGCTGGCGAGTGGTATCCTCGACAGCGGCGACCACCGCAGCGGCCTGATCACCACGGTTGATTTCAAAATTGGAGCGCGCTGGTGGCCGAACGGCACGCGCCAGACGACGCCTGAAGCGCTGGAAGTACAATCGCTGCTGCGCGACATGGCCGATGCTGGCTGCGACTACGCCGTGGTCGAGAGCAGTTCGCATGCACTTTCGCCAGGTTGGAACCGTCTCGGCGGCTGCGAGTACGATCTGGCGGTGCTGACCAACATCACCCACGAGCACCTCGACTACCACGGCAGCTTTGCGCAGTACCGCGCCGACAAAGCCGAGCTGTTTCGCATGCTGGCCACCAGTGCGCGCGAGAAGATCGTGCGTGGAGAACTCGTGCGCCCGCCCAAGCTGGCGATCGTCAATCTGGACGACCCCAACGCCCAGTTCTTCCTTGACAGCGCGCCGGGCGTGCAGGCGATGACGTATGCGGTCGCGCAGGCCAGCGCCGATGTGCGGGCGGTCGATATTGTGGATAGCCGCACTGGGCTGGCCTTTACGGCAGTTACGCCGCAGGGACAGCGCCGGCTCGAGCTGGCGCTGGCGGGCAGTTTCAATGTGCCGAATGTGTTGGCAGCGCTGTGCATTGGCCTTTCGCAGGGCATTGCACTCGAGCAGTGCGCCCAGGCGCTGGAACAGGCCCCACCAGTGCGTGGCCGCATGGCGTTGATCGACGCTGGCCAGCCTTTTACAGTGATTGTCGACTATGCGCACAACCCAGATTCGTTCGAGAAGCTGTTTGCCGTGATGCGCCCATTAACAAAGGGCAAGCTGATTGCGCTGTTCGGCAGCGCGGGCGAGCGTGATCTCGAAAAGCGGCCCAGCCAGGGTGCGATCGCCGCGCGCTTCTGCGACCTGCTGGTGCTTGCCGACGAAGACCCGCGCGGGGAAGACCGCAACGCGATTATTGCCCAGATCGCGCTGGGTGCCCAGGCCGCAGGTATGCGCGAGGGCAGCGGGTACCTGCGCATCGCCGACCGCGCTCAGGCTATTCGCGCCGCCCTGGCTCAGGCCGCCCCCGGTGATATCGTGCTGCTGCTTGGCAAAGGCCACGAGGGTTCGATCATCTACGCCGACCATAAGCTGCCATGGGACGAGGCCGCCGAGGCGCGGGCCGCGTTGGCGGAACTGGGGTGGCGGTCAGTGACACGGGGACAAGGTGACACGGGGACAAGGTGACACGGGGACAAGGTGACACGGGGACAGGATGACACGGGGACAGGATGACAGGATTAGGAGTTACGTAGTTGCCCAAGCGCCTTCATTTTGCCTGCGGCGGGCACGGAACTACCTATCAGGCTCTAGCCAACGGGCGGCCGGCGCTGGTAATTCCGTTTAATAACGACCAGCGTAACGTGGCCTGGCTGGTCAAGAAAAACAAGGTCGGCCTTCCTTTGGCTCCGGCCCGGT
>JACMIM010000928.1 GCA_014381165.1 Roseiflexaceae bacterium | reverse complement strand
GCCGCCGCCCGAGGCGAGCCAAGCATCGCCCGCGACCACCTTGAGCACGGGCTGGCATTATCCGGACACGACGACCCTGAGACGCGGGTCGCAGCCCTGAACAACCTGGCCCTGAATCTCGCTCACGATGACCCGATGCGAGCTGTTGCGCTAGCCGAGACCGCCCTGGCCCTGTGCCTGACCCGCGACGACCGCCACCGCGCCGCCGCGCTGCACAACACGCTGGCCGATCTGCACCAGGCGGCGGGCGAGCGCGAGGCTGCACTGGCGCACCTACGCGAGGCCGTTGCCCTGTTTGCCGCCATCGGTCACGACCAACCCGCGATCTGGATGCTCACAGAATGGTAGCTGCGCGCTATCAGCCTGTGCTGTAACGCTCGCCGTAACGATCTCCGTACACATGGGTGCTATCCTAAGTGCAGCATCGTCGTTGACGTACCGACGAGATAGGCAAGAGGTTCTGATGACCACCGTGATCCAGCGCTTCCGCCGTGCATTCGGGCGGGCCGCACCACAGGCACCTGTCGCACCTGAGCGCGCGCGTGCCGCCGCATCCGCCGACGCGGTGCGCAACCTCGACCTCACGCCGAGTGACCCGCTACTCGGCTATCTCCAGCGCACGCCAGGTGTGATCGACTTCCAGAACCTGCGCCTAGCCTCGCCGATGGTCGAGCGCCTGCGCGCTGAAGGTGTGCGCCTGGCGGTGCCGCTGCTCAGCCAGGGCGCACTGATCGGCCTGCTCACGCTTGGGCCGCGCCGCAGCGAGCAGGATTACACCAGCGATGACCACACCCTGCTTGGCAACCTGGCATCACAGGCCGCGCCGGCCCTGCGCGTCGCCCAACTGGTGCGCCAGCAGCAGCTCGAAGCGCGCGAGCGCGAACGGATCGCTCAAGAGCTGCGTGTGGCCCGCCTGATCCAGCAGACCTTGCTGCCGCGAAGTGTGCCGGATGTCGCGGGCTGGGGCATCACGCCCTACTACGAACCCGCGCGCGAGGTGGGCGGCGATTTCTACGACTTTATCGAGCTTGGCGACGGCCAACTCGGTCTGGTGATCGCCGATGTAACCGACAAGGGCGTACCTGCGGCATTGGTGATGGCCATGGCCCGCAGCATTTTGCGCGCTGCTGCCGGCAGGCTGGATTCGCCTGGTGCCGTGCTCGAACGCACGAACGAGGTGTTGTACCCCGACATGCCGCCGAATATGTTTGTGACCTGTCTCTACGCCATCCTCGATACGCACAGCGGGCGGCTGCGCTTCGCCAACGCCGGCCACGATCTGCCCTACTGGCACCATGCGGGTGGCGTGAGCGAGTTGTACGCGCGCGGGATGCCACTCGGCCTCATGCCCGGCATGGACTACGAAGAAAGCGAGATCGTGCTGGCACCTGGCGACCATGTGCTGTTCTATAGCGATGGCCTGGTGGAAGCGCACAACGCCGAGCGCGAAATGTTCAGCTTCGACCGGCTGGAAGCGCTGGTGGGCGCGCACGCCGACGGCGGCCAGCCGCTGGTCGATATGCTGCTTGGCGAACTGGCGAGCTTCACCGGCAGCGGCTGGGTGCAGGAGGACGATATCACCCTGGTGGCGCTGGGGCGCGAAGCGGCAAGCGGCAACGAGCCACGCAGCTACCCAGCCACGCAGACAGTGGATGAACATAGCTCCGATACGTGGCAAACGCTGGCCGAGCTAGAAATCCCAAGCCTGCCAGATAACGAGCGACTGGCGATGGAGCAGGTGGGCGCAATCGCCTGCGATCTTGGCTTGGCACCATTGCGGCTGGAGCGGCTCAAGACCGCCGTGGCCGAGACGACCATGAACGCCATGGAACATGGCAATGGCTACCGCGCCGACCAGCCGGTGCGGATCAGCGTGCGGCGCTCAGAAACGGCGCTGGCGGTGCGGGTCTATGACTACGGCGCTGGCGGCGAGATCGCAGCGGATGAACCCGACCTCGACGCCAAGCTGGCCGGGCTGCAAACCGCGCGCGGCTGGGGGCTGCACCTGGTGCGCCACATGGTCGACGAGGTACAGATGGGCAGCGAGGACGGAATGCACATGGTCGAATTGATTATACAGCTGTGAGGAGGGCACCATGCCCGCAGTACCATTCGATGTTAATGTTCGTCAGCAGCCGCGCGCCGCGATTATCGACCTACATGGCGAGATCAACGCCGGTGCTGAGGCCCGCCTGAACGATGCGTATGAGCAGGCTGATCGTGGCGATCCCGAGGTGATTCTGCTTAACTTCAGCCAGGTAATCTATATGAACAGCACTGGTATCGCGCTGATCGTTGGGTTGTTGGCGCGCGCCCGCAAGCACAAGCGCCGGATCATCGCCTGTGGCCTGAGCCAGCATTTCCGCGATATTTTCGAGATCACGCGCTTGTCGGACTTCATGCCTGTGTTCAATGACGAGGTCGGTGCCCTTTCGAAAGCAGAACAGGCCGAGCATGTACATGTTCGGCAAAGTGAAGCAAGAGGCAAAGCATGACCAGCGCAACGCTTTCGATCACTGCGCGCCCAGTGCGTACCAACGCCAGCGTGCTCGACATCCGTGGCGATATCACCGCCAGCGCCGAACCCGCCCTGATGGGGGCCTACGCCGATGCCGTCGCACGCGGCGCGCAAACGATCGTGCTCAACTTCGCCGGGATGGAATACATGAACAGTTCGGGGATCGGCCTGTTGGTGACGCTGCTGATTCGCGCCAACCGCGCCAAGCAGCGCCTGCTGGCCTGCGGCCTGAGCGCGCACTACCGCCAGATTCTCGACCTGACGCGCCTGAGCGACGCGATCGCCATCTACGACGACGAAGCGGACGCGTTGCGGGCGGTGTAGCAAGGCCTGTGATCCAACGGTGCAGATCTGGCTGGTGCCGAGCAAGGAGCGACCATGACGAGCAATACAGGTGCCATGCAGCGCTTCGATAGGGGCAGTTGGGCTGCACTGATCTATGCGCTGGCAATCGGTCTCGGTAGTTTGCTGCTCGTCATCGGTGTGTGGCGCATTCCAAGCGATGGGTGGTCTTATGAAGGTGATTTCTACAGCTCCACCCCTGTGATCACGTTCCGCAACAACTTCTCTGGGCGTCCGTCGCCGCTGCAAGCTGGCGATACGCTCCTCGCTGTTGAGGGAGTCACGCTGGAAGATTTGGCGGATCGGGCGCACGCCTTCGCTACGCCGCGTCCGGCTCTTGGGCCGAATGGCACAACCCTGCGCTACAGCGTGCTTCGCGGCGATACGCCCTTGACACTTGATGTGCCGTTGTACCGGAGCGCTCCGTGGACGAAGCAGTTGGCGATGGTTCGGGCGCAGGGGATGGTCGCTGTGCTGCAATTGTTCAGTTCCCCCTTCTTCTTCGCCATC
>JACMIM010000927.1 GCA_014381165.1 Roseiflexaceae bacterium | reverse complement strand
GGGGCACGGCATGCCGTGCCCCAACCCGTGTCCCAACAGACCCCGGATCTGCAGTACAAAGGAATCACGTCGATGATGACGGACAGCAGGCTTTCGATTGCCGCCGCCAGCGCTGTGCTGCGTGCCTTCGACGCATTCACGAACAGGTTTCAGGCGGTGACTGGGCGCGCCCGCACACGCTTCGAGCAGCGCGAGTGGCACGCCGCCGCCGCCGATGCCGCCGAGCGGCTCGACCTGTATCGCCAGGCATTGGCCGAACTTGTGGCCGAGACCCAGGCGCTGCTTGGCGCACGCACCGAACAGCACCAGCTCTGGATTGGTATCAAGGCAGTCTATTCAGCGCTGATCGCCCGCCGCGATGACGCTGGCATTGCCGAGACTTTTTTCAACTCGCTGACCCGCCGTATTTTCACCACAGTCGGCGTCGATCAACAGATCGAGTTCGTCCACCCAGATTTCGAAGCCCAGCAGCCTGTTCAGCTTGATTTCCTGTATACGTATGCCTATGACAGTCGGCTAGCCCAGACGATCGAGGACATTCTCGCGCGCGCTGGCTTCAGCGCAGCCTTTGCCGACCGCGCGGCCGATGCGCGCCGGGCCGCGCAGGTGATCGAAGCGCAGCTGGCAGAACAGCAGTTTGCCACGGGCGGCGCGCGCGTGGAACTGGTGGCCGCGCCGTTTTTTCGCAACAAAGCCGCCTACCTTGTCGGTCGGATTATCGGCACGGACGGGCGGGCGCTGCCACTGGTACTGGCCCTGCTGCACCCCGAAGGCGGCATAGCTATCGACGCCGTGCTGCTGGAAGAACGTGATGTAGCGGTGCTGTTCAGCTTTACACGGGCACCCTTTCGGGTCGAAGCTGCCCGCCCCCACGACCTGATCTGGTTTTTGAAGCAGCTCATGCCACGCAAGCGCGTCGCCGAGTTATACATTGCGATCGGCTACAACAAGCACGGCAAGACCGAGCTGTACCGCGACCTATTGCACGAATTCGAGCAAAGCCACGAGCAGTTCACGATCGCGCCCGGCGTGCGCGGCATGGTCATGCTGGTATTCACGCTACCGTCATACGATTGGGTCTTCAAAATCATCAAAGACCAGTTCGACGCGCCCAAGACCAGTACGCGCCGCGATGTGATGGACAAGTACGATTTGGTCTTCCAGCACGACCGGGCCGGGCGGCTGATCGACGCCCAAGAATTCGAGCATCTCCAGTTCCGCCGCAGCCAGTGTACGCCCGAGCTGCTTGCCGCACTAGAACGCGACGCCGCCAGCAGCACCGAGATCGATGGCGAGATGATCACGCTGCGGCATTTGTACATCGAGCGGCGCGTGACCCCACTCGACCTGTTCGTGCGAACTGCCCCCCCCGAGCAGGCCCACGCCGCCGTCGAAGATTATGGCCAGACGATCAAAGATCTGGCTGCGTCAAATATTTTCCCTGGCGACATGCTACTGAAGAACTTCGGCGTGACCCGCAACGGGCGCGTGGTCTTTTATGATTATGACGAGTTATGCTGGCTAACCGATTGCGTATTCCGCGACATCCCGCCGCCGCGCAACGAGGACGAGGAACTGGCTGCCGAGCCGTGGTATTCGGTCGGCGAGCACGATATCTTCCCCGCCGAGCTTGGTCGCTTTCTCGGATTGAATGGCCCGCTGCGTGCCGCATTCCTGACGCACCATGCCGATCTGCACGCCACGCCCTTCTGGCACGCCATGCAGGCGCGGCTCAAGGCCGGCGCGCTAGCCGATATTTTCCCCTACCCACCCGCGCGCCGGCTGCAATGACCGGTGGGGGCGAATACGAGATTCGCCCCCACCTCGGCCTGTATGCTCGGCCTGTATGCTATACTCTCGCTACACCTCTTTGCTGGAAAGGCCACCATACATGTCGAATCTTGCGACGGCGATGATCGCCGATATTGCCCGCCACGAGGGCCAGCAGGTCACACTGGCCGGCTGGGTCGCGGGCAAAACTGAAAAGGGCAAGCTGATCTTTCTGCGCCTGCGCGATGGCAGCGGCACCATTCAGTGCGTGGCATTCAAAAAGAATCTGGCCGAGCAGGCTTTTGCCGCTGCCCAGAGCCTGACGCTGGAAAGCTCCTGCCGGATCACCGGCAGCGTTCGCGCCGACGAGCGAGCGCCCAGCGGCTTCGAGTTGGACGTGGCCGAGATAGAAATTGTCCAGGTGCCAGCGCAAGAATACCCAATTCAGCCCAAGGAGCACGGCGTCGAGTTTCTGATGGAGCACCGCCACCTGTGGGTGCGCTCGTCCAAGCAGCACGCGCTACTGCGCATTCGCGCCGAGGTGATCGCCGCCGCCCAAGAGTGGCTGAACGACCAGAATTTTGTGCGCTATGACACGCCAATCCTGACGCCGACTGCCGCCGAGGGCACATCGAACTTGTTCGAGGTCGAATACTTCGATCTCGGCGCAGCCTACCTGGCGCAAACCGGCCAGCTGTATGTCGAAAGCGGCATGATGAGCTTTGGCAAGGTGTACTGCTTTGGCCCGACCTTTCGCGCCGAAAAGTCAAAGACCCGCCGCCACCTGACCGAATTCTGGATGATCGAGCCGGAGGTGGCCTTCGCCACACACGAGGACAACCTGCACCTTCAGGAGCAGTTCGTCAGTGCGATCGTGCAGCGCGTGCTGGCCAAGCGCGGCGAGGAACTCAAGGTGCTGGAGCGCGACACCGCCACGCTGGAACGCTGCCTGCCGCCCTTTCCGCGCATCAGCTACGACGACGCGCTCAAGCTGATCGAGGACAACCAGGGCCAGATCGAAAGCGCCACGCCGCTGCCCTGGGGCGAAGACTTGGGCGCGCCCCACGAGACG
>JACMIM010000926.1 GCA_014381165.1 Roseiflexaceae bacterium | reverse complement strand
CGGCGCTCGCCGCTGCTGCCACTACTGGCGCATCACTACCAACAAGCGGAAAACGTGGCGCGCGAGCGTCACTACGCGCGGCTGGCGGGGTTGCAGGCCGCCGACCAATATGCCAACAGCGAGGCGCTGGCCTATTTCAGCCGCGCCCTCACGCTGACGCCACATGATCATTTGGCTGGACGCTTCGACCTCATGCTGGAGCGCATTAGGGTTTATGTGCGGCAGGAGAACATGGCTGCGGTGGCGCGCGAGCTCGATCTGATGGAGCCACTGGCCGAGGCGTTAGACGACGATGCTCGGCGCGCGCTCTGCGCGACGCAGCGGGCCGGGCATGCTGCCCACACTAGTGACTATCCTGGCGCGATCGCGGCTGCACAGCGGGCGATCGCGCTTGACCAAGCGGCGGGTGAGTTCGCCAATGCAATCTACGCCCACCGCATCTGCGCGTTCGTGTTTGGGCAGTGGGGCGATCTCGGCACCGCCCGCACCCAGAATGAAATGGTGCTGCGTCTGGCACGCCAACACGGCGATCAATTTAACGAGGCGCGGGCGCTGAACGCCATCGGCTGCAATCTCGTAGACTTAGGCGATTGTGCCACTGCCAGCACGTACTTCCAAGCATTCCTGCGTCTAAGCCGCGAGAGCGGCAACGAAGCGAATGCAAGCATAGGGCTGCGCAATCTGGGAAACGTTGCGCTCGTCACACGCGATTACCGCGCCGCGCGCGACTACTTCTTGGAAAGCTTGCGTACGGCGCGCGCCGCCGGTGTGACGACCGCAGAGCGCACCATTCCCAGAGACCTTGGCGAGGTTGCCCAGGCGATGGGTGACTATGAGACCGCGCTGGCCGCCTACGAGCAAAGCTTGCGGCTGATAAACCAGGTCGGCGACCCGATTCTGGAGGGCGAGATCTTCTGCGAATTGGCGCGCCTGTATTGGAAGCGAGGGGACTATACGACTGCACGTGCCTACGCCCAACGCGCACGCCACATCGCCCACACAATCGATAGCCGCTTGCTAGAAGCTGAGGCCATAACCGCGCTGGGCCATGTCGAACTTGCCATTGGGGAAAGTGCGACAGCTCGCGACACCTATCAAGCCGCGCTCGATGCGCGCCGCGCCATGGGGCAGGCGACTCGCGCACTGGAAGGGCTGGCCGGACTGGCTCGCGTCGCGCTAGCTACAGGCGATCTATCAGGGGCGCTAGCGCAAGTGAACGCAATTCTGGCCCACTCAGAATTTCGCCCGCTCGATGGTGCCATGGACCCGTCTCTGATCGAACTGACCTGCTACCAAGCCCTCCACGCCGCCGACGATCCACGCGCGGCCGACGTGCTTGCGGCGGCCTATGCGCGCCTCCAACAAACGCTCGCTACGATTCCCGACCCATCCGGGCAAAAGATGTTCCTGGAGCAGGTGCCCGCCAACCGTGCGTTGGTGGCAGCCTGGATCGCCTCCCAGCCACTGATCCCCGTCGCTTGAGCCGCGACGGTGATGCTGTGTCGCG
>JACMIM010000925.1 GCA_014381165.1 Roseiflexaceae bacterium | reverse complement strand
TTTGGTTCCTGAATAATTGCAGCGATGAGGCAGTAACGATACCTCCGCACCATGCGTTAGTGCGCAAAAGCTAGACCACCAGGACTTTCGCTTGCTCCCAAAATGTACGCTTTTCTTCGCAGTTCTTTGCGCCGCAGCGCAAAAAAACTGCGAAGAAAAACAATTCCTTGCCCGCCGCAGGCGAAAAGACTTCTTAAGCGAAAGTCCTGACCATGATAGATGAAACCGCCAGCGTTCGTGATGTGGCCGCGTTGCGCCTACGAACGCTGATTGAGCACGTTCAGGGCGCGGTTCTTGTTGCCGATGAACACCAACACGTTCTGGTTGCAAATACCGCATTCTGCGCGCTCCTGCGCACTCCTGTCCGCCCTGAGCAGCTTGTCGGCGTCCACTGCGCTACCTGTAGCGAAGCCATGAAGCATCTTTTTCCTGATACAGATGATTTCGTCTGGCGTACCAGTGAGCTGATGCAGAGCCGCCAAACACTGCTTAATGAGCAGCTGCGCCTGCACGATGGGCGTACCTTCGAGCGTGACTACGTCCCGGTGTCGTTTGGCGCGCAGAATCATGGCCATATGTGGGTGTACCGCGATATTACGCAGCGCAAGCAGGACGAGACCGCTCTGCAAAGAGCCCAGCGCATTCTGCACAGCTTTTTCGACAACGCCGGTGTGATGATGGGCATTGTCGAGCTGCTGGACGACGACATCGTGCATATCTACGACAATGCGGCTACCGCAACATTCCACCGTACAACGCCGGAAGCGATGCGAAACCAGAGCGAGCGAACGATGGGAACACCACGAGATATTGTGCGCACCTGGCTCGCTGCCTACCGCCAGAGCGAACAAACCGATCGCCCAGTTCAGTTCGAATTCGAGTACGAGGCCGGCAGCATCGCGTTGTTTCTTTCGGCCACGGTTGCCTACATTGGTGTTTCGTCGCGCGGGCGAACGCGCTGTTCCTATGTGGTGCAAGACATCACCGAGCGCAAGCGCTACGAGCGCCAGGTGCAAGCATATCAGCTTCAGCTCGAAGAAATGAATGTAAAGCTGCTGCGGCTGGCCACCATCGACGATCTTACCGGGCTGAAGAATCGCGGCGATTTCAACACGCAGCTTGCAATGGCGGTCGGCCATGCGCATTGGTATCATATACCACTGTCGATGCTCATGATCGACATCGATTTCTTCAAACAATACAACGATACCTTCGGCCACCCGGCCGGCGATGAGGTCATCACAGCGGTTGGGCGCATCTTGCGGCAGCACGCCCGCGCCAGCGACTATCTCGCGCGCTATGGCGGCGAAGAGTTGGTGATCCTGCTGCCGAATACCGGCGCTAGCGCGGCGGCCCTGATCGCTGAACGCTTTCGCGCCGCTGTCGAGGCCGAGCGCTGGCCGCACCGTGCAATTACGATCAGCCTTGGTGTTGCCCCACTTAGCGAAAGCCATACCGCTGGTACGATGCTCACCCAGGCGGCTGACCGCGCACTCTACCAGGCCAAACGGGCTGGCCGCAACCGGGTGGCAGTTGCCGAAGCGAAGATTGAACCGAGGTAATCTATGCGTGCAATTGTGTTCGAGAACCCCGGCGGCCCTGAGGTTCTACGTTGGGCCGATGCACCCAACCCGCAGTTGTCTGAGGGCGAGTTGCTGGTGCGGGTGCGTGCCACGGCGGTGAACCGCGCCGATGTGCTCCAGCGGCGCGGAGCCTACCCGCCGCCCGCCGGAGCCTCGCCAATTCTTGGCCTGGAGCTGGCCGGCCAAGCGCTGACAGCTAGCGGCGCTATTCAGGTGGGCGACCGTGTGATGGCAGTCGTGACCGGCGGCGGCTACGCCGAACTGGCGGCCGTGCCAGCCGGCATGGCAATGCCGATTCCCGCTACGCTTTCGTTCGCGCAGGCTGCCGCCATTCCCGAGGCATTCCTGACCGCATTCCTCAACTTGTTTACGCTCGGCCAGCTCAAGGCCGCTGAGGTTGCCCTGATTCACGCCGGTGCCAGTGGCGTGGGCAGCGCCGCCATCCAGCTGGCGCACGCAGCTGGGGCAACTGTGATAGCAACCGCCGGGTCGGACGCCAAGCTAGCGCGCTGCCGCGAGTTGGGCGCAGCACACACGGTCAACTATCGCACCGAGTCGTTCGCCGAGCGGGTGCGCGAGCTGACTAGCGGCGGTGGTGCCCATGTTATTCTGGATTTTGTCGGCGCACCCTATTGGGACGGCAACCTCGCCGCCGCCGCAGTGGGCGGCCGCCTGCTGCTGATCGGCTTTCTTGGCGGCGCGCGCGGCCAGCTCGATCTCGGGCCGATTTTGGCCAAAAGCCTTTCGGTTTCCGGCACGACATTGCGCCGCACGCCGTTGGCTCAGAAGATCGCGCTGACCCACGCCTTTGTGGAATTTGCTATGCCGCGCCTGGTCGCGGGCGAACTCCAGCCGGTGATCGACCGCACGCTGCCGCTGCGCGACGCCGCCGAGGCGCACCGCTACCTCGAAACCAACGCCAACATTGGCAAGGTCGTGCTCACGCTCGACGAGGATATGGATAAAGGGGAAGGGGAAATCTGATTCGGGGGCTGCGCCCCCAAACCCCTGCTCAAGCGCCGCGCA
>JACMIM010000924.1 GCA_014381165.1 Roseiflexaceae bacterium | reverse complement strand
GAAACAAAAAAGATACATCTTCCATGCTGCCGCAGGCAGGAACCGCCAACTGCGTAACTCCTAACATGTATACATGCTGCGTGCAACAAGAATAGCGCAAAACTGTGGCGAATCTGTGGCATGATCTCGGGTATACTTGCGGGTAGTATTGTTTGTTGCATTGCCGAGAGGATCGAGACATCGTGCCAGTGCGTCTGCTCGCCGATATCAGCGGCCCGTTCTACAATCCAGACCAGCCGCCGAGAAACTGGTCGTCATTTCCTTTTGCACAATTCGACCTGGCGCAGGAGCCATATGTCGACACAGCGGCGCTCGCGGCGGCAATTGCCCGCGCCAGTGCTCATGTCCACGCGCTCAGGGCGCAAGGTTACACCGGCATTGTGATCGATAACTTGGCCCACCTGACCAGCTTCGACGATGCACCGCAACAGGTGTACAGCCGGCATTCGCCATTTCGCAGCCGGGCGCTGGCCTATCAGAGCGCGTTTGAGCAGCTGTTTGGCGAGGCTGCGGCGCTTGGCATGGAAGTCTTTGTCACTGCCGACTTGCAATGGGCAACGCCACCAGTACGGGCGTTTGTCGGCCCGCTCGACGCACGGAATCCGCGCCTGGCCGAGCTCAATAGCTGGGCGCTGGCCGAGCTGTTCGACCGCTTTCCGCAGGTGCGCGGCCTGGTCGTGCGGGTGGGCGAGGTCGGCGGGGCGCATGATCTTGGCGAGGCATACACTGGCTCCTTGATCTACCGCGATGCCGCAAGTCTGCGCTGCCTGATTGCCGCGCTGCTGCCAGCCTGCGTCGCGCGCGATCGACTGCTGATCGTGCGAACGTGGAGCGTGGGCATTGGCGCGCTTGGCGACATGGTTTGGAATGCGGCCCGCTACCGCGAGATTTTTAGTGGGCTAGAATCCTCGCACCTGATCGCCTCGATCAAACACGGCCCCGGTGATTTCTTCCGTAATGCCGCGCACAACCCAACCTTGGGGCTACCTGGCCCGCGCCAGTGGGTGGAGCTGCAAAGCCGCCGCGAGTACGAGCTGTTTGGCATGATTCCGGCCTCGGTGGCGCGTTTGCACCAGCAAGCGCTCGCGCACGCCCACGCAAACCCGCAGCTCGATGGCGTGTGGGTTTGGAATGCGACCGGCGGCTGGGGTGGTGGGCGAGCCGCACTTGGCCCTGGCGGCTGGAACCTGTGGACCGAGCTGAGCAGCGCGCTGACTGCCATGCTCGTGAGCGACCCTGGCCTCGACACGAGCGCATTTATTCGCACCTGGTGCGCCCAGCGCCTCGACCCAGTCTTTGGTCAGGCCGTGGCCGATCTGTACCTAGATTCAGAACGCCTGATCGAAGACGCATGGTATCCAGCCGCTGGCGAGGGGGCCGGGCAGATCGTGGGCAAGATTATGGTGCCGCCGCTGCTATGGGTATGGTGGTTACGCCCGACTGCTTCGCTGCTGGTTTGGTCGATGCTGGCGCTGGCCGAGCAGGGCCGCGCTAGCACCACGCCAGAAAGCGCCGCTGCGGTGGTCTGTGCCCGCGCTCATGCCCGGCGGCTGGTTCTGCTTGCGCCGCGACCTGATCCAGCCTTCAGCATGATCATCCAGAGCGCACGCTACCTGGCCGACACATTGGCCGTTGCGCATATCATTCGTGCATACTTCGGCGCGCTGTTTGCCACAGCGGCAGCCGACAACCGGCTCGGCTGGCTGGCCTGCGCGCGTGCCGCCCGGCGCACCCGCCTGCTGCTGGCCACGCACACCGCGAGCTGGACTAGTAACGCCGATTTTCCGCGCCTGGAGCTTGGTGAAATCGATGCGTTTCTGCGCGAACTCGAGCGCGCGCCACAATTTTGGTGGCGCATGGCCCGCGTTGCGGTTGCGGTGTGCCGACGGCTCGAAACGGCAGCGCCAGCGCCGCAACGCGGGCCAGTGCTGGCGCTGGCGCTGCGGCAAGCAGCGCTTTTGCTGCCCCTGCTGAATCGCCGGCTGTACCTACTGCCCTCGGTGATCTTCGAGACTGGGCCGGGGGCAAAGGCCTGGGCGGCTTGAAGGGCCACAAGCACGACGTACTACCAAGCATGGTGCCACTCATCAAACATTCATCAAACATGTGTGCGTAGCATCTTGCAATTCCTTCGCAGCGCGGTATAATACTGGTAATCAACTTTGATATATGCCGTTCAGGCACAAAGGAGGTGATGCCCATGAGTGACCAGCGTATGGGTGTTACCGAGGTTGCCAAGTAACTTCGGTGATGCCCCACCCCAATAGACAGGCTCGGCGCGATTTCGCGCCGGGCCTGTTCTTTTTTGTGCTGCGGCCCTTCTGAAGGAGCTAGCGTTATCTTGTATAGGAGTTACACAGTTGCCCAAGCGCTTTCATTTCGCCTGCGGCGGGCAAGGAAATAACGAACAATTGTTCCATTTTTTTGTGCTTTGCACCAAAAAATGGAACAAAAAAGATAGGTTTTCCATATGTAATCATCGCAGGGCGCGATATATCGCGCCCTGCGATGATTACAATGTCAACCCGACGTAACCGTCGGCTCAACTTCGGCAAGCAGCGCGGCTTTGCGCACCCGGCGTGGCGCAAAGCTGCGAAAGCCCTCGCCAAGCACCTCGCTGGCCTCGCCGACGATCACAAACGCCTGTGGGTCGGCGTGGCTGACAATGTCTTTGAGAAATGCCAGCTCGTTGCGCGCCACCACGCACAGCAACACCGCCCGGCTGGTGCCTGTGAAGCCGCCCTTACCTTCCAGCACGGTTACGCCCCGCCCCAGATCGTGGATCAGTGCCTGTGTAACCACTTCCGGCTGCTCGGTGATGATGATACCTTGGCGCGCGCCGCCGCCAGCTGCAAGCGTGTAGTCGAGCACAAAGCTGGCGATGAACGCCGCCAGGATGGCATACAGCGCGGGTTCAGCGCCATACACAAAAAATGCCGCGCCAAATACGATCACATTCATGAACAGCAGGCTGCGGCCAGGCCGAATGCCATAGCGCTGCTCCAGCAGCCGTGCCAAAATGTCGATCCCGCCCGTGGTGCCACGGGCGCGGAACACCAGGCCCATGCCAACACCGTCGAGCAGCGCGCCATACAGAATATACAGCAGCGGCTGTTCGGAAACGGGCGGCATCCAGGGCCTGAGCAGGTCGATCGCAAGCGACAGCACCACGGTAGCATACAGGGTGCGCACGCCAAACACCAGGCCGCCAAGCCGCCGCCAGCCAATAATAAATAGTGGAATGTTAGCCAGCAATGTGACTAAGCCGATCGGCGTTTGGAAAAAGCTGTACAGCAGCATCGCCGCGCCTAGCAGGCCGCCAGTTACCACATTATTGGGCACAAAAAATATGTTAACCGATGCAGCCACCAGGACTGCGCCGATTGTCATCAGGACATAGTCCTGGAGAATTGGGAGAGCTTTTTTCACGTCCGGTTTCCTTGCACGTTGTTATATTTTCCTGCGGCAGCACGAAAAAGCTGCCTTTTGCATCTATCTTTGGCGCAAAGCGCCAAAGATAGATTTGAGAGTTATGACATACGCAGTTGGCGACTTCAGCCTGCGGCAGCATAGAAAAGCTATCTTTTTTGTTTCGTTTTTT
>JACMIM010000923.1 GCA_014381165.1 Roseiflexaceae bacterium | reverse complement strand
CTCCAGCGCTGCGGTCGGTTCTCCCTGGGCCAGGAGCACCCGCGCCTGGCTGATCGGGAGCGTGTGCGTCTGCGCGAGATGAGCGGCCGCCGCCAGATTGCCCTGGCGAAGCAGCGCCAGCACCTGTGCGGCAGCAATCTCAGGGGTGCGGTGGACGAAGTTGCGCTGGCGCGCCGACTGATCGGCCTGCGCTAACAGGGCCGACGCGCCATCCAGATCGCCCCTGGCAAGTTTGAGGCGGGCGAGAAACACCTCAGAGATAATGAATCGGTCGATCACGCGCTCATACTGCCGCGCCAGGTGCAGGCTCTGTTGCCCGTAGTGTTCGGCGGCCTCCAAATCGTTCCACTCGTAGCAAATGCGGGCCAAGCCAAGATACGCATCGGAGGCACTCGGCAGCGGCGGATCACCTACCAGTTTTAAGACATTCTGGTAGGTTTCGTGTGCCGTCGTAAGCTGGTTTTGTACTTCCTGTACGTTGCCCAGGCCGGTTGTCGCAGTTATGGTGGTGAAGATATCCCCGGATGCCTGGCTCAGCGCTATGGCTTCCGTATAGGCCTGGCTGGCCGCAGCACGATCCCCCTGGAGATAATACGCAAACCCCATCGCCCAGAAAGCGACCGAGCGGTACGATAGGTTGTCGGGATGCAGATACACGAGCGCGCGGCGTGCCTGAACAATAATGGCTGCTGCCCGATACTGTGTCAGCGCCAATGTAGCCCTGGCCGCGGCGATTTGTCCAACGAGGTTTCGAGTCTTGTCGTCTGGCTCAACGCCGTGTGGGGCTGCGGCGGCTATGGCTGCTTCCGCCGCTTGGAGTTTTGCTTCCACGCTGGTTGTTTGGCCGATAACTAGTAACAACGAGGCATGCTTCCACCATAGCGAGGGCCTGGCATTCAGCACGGGTATTGGCAGTGACTCCAGCCACTCCAGGAGCGGAGTCGCCGCGCCACGAAGGTGGAGCGGAATCCCCTTTCCTGCCATCAGGCGCTCGGCGCGCTCAACATCATTCGCGCTAGCAGCATGCTGAAAGGCTTCAATCTCCAGGCCGTGCTCTTCGTACCAGATGCTGGCGCGTATGTGGAGTTCGGCGATGCTGCCGCCCGCATCCCCGGTCGACGCGGCGGCTTGGTGCAGCCGCTGCCGCAGCAATTCGGCAAAGAGATGATGATAGCGGTACCAGCGCCGCTCGTTGTCCAGCGGGACGATGAACAGGTTGGCGTGTTCGAGGTATTCCAGGGTTGTCTGACCAGAAGGGGCGGGGGGGTGCAAAACAGCCTCACACAACGGGCCGCACATGCGCTCAAGAATCGATGTGCGCAGCAAGAATGTCTGGATGGGTTGGGGCTGCTGATGCAGCACTTCTTCAAGCAGATAGTCCAACACAAAATGATGGCTGCCGGTAAAGGATGTGATAAAGCTGGCGGCGTCTGCGTGGCCCCGCATTGAAATCGCGGCTAATTGCAGGCCGGCGATCCAGCCTTCGGTGCGGGTGTCCAGCGCGGCGATCGCTGCTGCCGAGAGGTTCAGCCCCATCGTCTGGTTGAGGAATTCGGCGGCCTCGGCGGGGGTAAAGCGTAACTCGGCGGCACGCAGCTCGGTCAAGTGCCCGCGGGCGCGCAGGCGGGCCAGGGGCAGCGGTGGATTCTCACGGGTGGCAATCACCAGATGAATCTGCGGCGGCAGGTGCTCGACCAAAAAGCCGAGAGCCTGGTCGACCAACGCGGCCTCAATCACGTGGTAGTCGTCAAGGACGAGGATGGACTTGTCCGGAATGCTGGTGAGCTGATTGAGCAGGGCCGTCAGTATCGCTTCTGCTGGCGGTGGCTGCGGAGATTGGAGCGCAGCCAATACCCCTGCTCCAACATGTGCTGCAGTTGTCTGGAGCGCAGCGACGAGGTGTAGCAGAAAACGCGTGGGATCGTTGTCGCCGTTGTCCAGCGAGAGCCAGGCAATGTGATATACAATGTTCGCTTGGCTGGTTGCCTCGGCCTGCAGATGGTGAAGCCAACTGCTGACCAACGTGGTTTTACCAAAGCCGGCAGCGGCCGAGATAAGGGTCAGCTTGCAGTGCAGCCCCTCGTTAAGCCGCGCGACCAAGCGGGGACGCAGGATGGCATTTGGCCGAGGCTGTGGGATATACAGTTTTGTGGCTACTATTGGCGTAGACATCGATGTACCGTGACCGTTCACGCAGTCAGCCAAGCTCGGGTTCGGGCTGGCCTCGTCACTAGGCCTCCACTACAGAGGTCAGGAGGGTCAACGAGCAGCCCAACGGCAAGGGATTTCGCCTCTCCACTTTTTTGCGGTTTCTACACTACCGCTCCGAGCCAACTGACTCGCGCTATGAATGCGTGTTCACCGCTGTGATCGTGCCGTAGCGTAACCCGTCGACAAGCAGCGCAACCATGCGCCGCGCATACGCGGGTCCGTCGTCGTGCGCCGACATACACAGGCTCGCGACCGCGCGCAACAGGTCATCTGGCTCGACATCAGCGCGCACCTCGCCCGCTGCGACCGCTGCGTCAAGCAAGGTTCGAAGGGCGGGCTGGAGTCGCTGTTGGAAGTAGGCGGGCAACGGGTCGAATGCCGGGTCTCCCGAGTGGAGGGCTGCCGCAAGTCCGCGTTTGGTCGTGATGAAGTCCGCGTAGCGCAGCATCCACCGCGCCAGCGCCTCGCCCGGCCCATGTGCCGTCGCCAAGACCGGTGCGGCGTCTGCGCAGGCGTCGACGTGGTGACGGAAGACCGCCACGATAAGGTCGGAGCGTTGCGGAAAATGGCGATACAGTGTGCCGACGCCAACGCCCGCCTTGGCGGCGATCTCCCGAACCGGAGCCTCTACGCCCGACGTTGCGAACACCACCAACGCCGCCGCCAGCAATGCCTCGGTATTCCGTTGCGCGTCGGCGCACACAGGCCGAGACGGCGGGGCGTCGCGCCCGGCCTCATCCCGTTCGCCGACCGGCAGCTTCCGCATGTTCACATTCCTCTCTATCACTCACTTGACAAACGGAACAGTGTTCCATGTAATGCAAGGCAATTCGGAATGTCGCT
>JACMIM010000922.1 GCA_014381165.1 Roseiflexaceae bacterium | reverse complement strand
GGTCCATACGCCCGCCGGCCGACTGGATGATATCGGGCTCGTCGGCGTGGTACACCATCGGCCCAATAATCCCCACCTCGGGATGCGCTTCGCCATATGCCGCCAGCTGCTGTAGGCATTCTGGGGCAACGATCGTGTCCTCGTTCAGCACAAACACCCAATCCGCGCCTAGCGCCATTGCCTGGGCAATGCCGACGTTATTGTTACCCGCGTAGCCTCGGTTCTCGTGCAGCGGCACCAGCGTTACCGCAGGGTATGCAGCACGAATAGCCTCGGATGAGCCATCCGTAGAGGCGTTGTCGAGCACAAGCACCTGATGGCGCTTATACGTGTTCTGCTCTAGCGAGGCCAGGCAGGCGAGCGTGTCATCGCGTCGATTGGTGTTCAGAATAACTGTGACGATCAGCGGCAGCATAGAAACCTCTTACTGGAGCCACGCGCGCGGGAAGTTCTTCATAACTTCGATCCCTTCGAACCTGCTGCTGCTGCGCGCACCGTGCTGCAGCACCCAGGCCGCCATACGCTTGAGGCCGTCGTCGAGCGTGCAAATGGGCCGGTCGCCGAAGATGCGTTGCACCAACGTGTGCGACGAGTAGGCGTTCAGCACCTCGTTGCGCGCGGGCACGTAGTCGATCAGCGGCGAGGCATCCATTGCGCGCGCCACCGCATATGCCAGCTCGTTGACGCTATACGGGTGGTCGGCGCCGATATTGAAAACTTGATTGTAGGCTGACGGCGTGCGAATAGCATCGACAAGAATTGGAGCAACATCGCCAATGTAGCTGAAGGCGCGCGTCTGGCTGCCGTCGCCGAAGATGGTCATCGGCTTGCCCTGCAAGATCTGATTCATGAAGATGCCGACCACGTTGCGGTATTTATCGCCGATATTCTGGCGCTCGCCGTAGACATTGTGCGGCCGAAAGATGACGTAGTTCAAGCCAAACATGGCCTGGGCCGCCCGCAAATCCTGCTCTACCGCCAGCTTCGCCACGCCATATGGGTCTTCGGGGTGCGGTGCGGTTTCCTCAGTCATCGGGAGCGTGGGCGTGGCCCCGTAGACTGCAATCGAGGAGGTAAACACGAAGCATTTGACATTTGCGTTGACCGCAGCATTGATCAAATTTACGCTGCCGATCAGGTTATTGGTATAGTTGAATCCGCGAATGAAGTGGCTCAAGCCTTCGGCGGCATAGGCTGCAAGATGGTAAACATACTCGAAGTCACCCTGGGAGAACAGATTTTGCACCACCGTTGTGTCAGTGATGCTGCCACGCACAAACTCGGCCCCTTCTGGGATGTTGTCGATAAACCCACCGCTCAGATCATCGAGCACGGTGACACGATGCCCAGCAGCAACAAGGCCTTCGGCCACGTGCGACCCAATAAACCCGGCCCCGCCCGTTACAAGAATATTGCTCATTGTGTCACTCCTACGCTTGATATAGCTGCTGCCATCTCCAGAGTAGCCCGCCCTTGTCCGGCGCAAGCTCGTTCATAGATCGCCAGCAACTGGGCCATCTCATCGTCAATTGTGGGTGGAGATGTTACTCCTTGTCGCAACCGCCCTATCAACCCGCGCTCATCGCGCAGGCGCTGGATTTGTCGTGCCAGATCGGCAGCATCATTCGGCTGGAAGTGCAGCCCGTCCACATCGTCGCGCACAAGCTCGGCCATGCCGCCCAGCGCCGACGTGATTACCGGCCTGCCGGCCGCCTGAGCCTCCATGATTGCGAGCGGGCTGTTCTCATACCAGATCGAAGGCACAACCGTCGCATCGAAGCTGGCCAGCACCTCGGCAATCTGTGCATTGTCGAAGCGGCCCGCGAAGCGAATGCGCGCGTCGCCCGCCGCGCGCTGCTGTAGATCGCGGCTATAGCGCGCGTGCTGATCGAGATCCCCGTAGATCACCACCTCGATAGCAGGGCCATTCGGCGGCAGCGCCTGCACCGCCTGTACTAGCAGATGCACCCCTTTATGCTGCGCGATCTGGCCGATATACCCCAGGCGCAGCACGCCGTCGTCTATCCGGGCGGGCGTGTGTTGCAAGCGTGTCGTATCCAGGCCATAGCGCAGCACCTTGATCTGCTCGGGCTCCAGCAGCCCCGCAAAGCGCTGGGCCAGGAAGCGCGAGGGCGCAATGGCGCTGGCCACGCCGCGCAGTGCCGCACCTAGATAACGTCGCCGCTCACCAATTGCCTGCCCCTCCGCTCCTAGCGTCGAGAGGGCTGCGCGGCCAAGTAGACCGCCCGTAGCCGCGTCAGCCAGTCGGTAGCGGCGGCTTTCCAGGCGCATACACCAGGCGCAGCCCGCAGGGTCAGCAGGCACCTGCTCGCAGCATTTCCCGTCGCCGCGCAGCAGCGTGATGCGCGGGCAGAGAAACCAGAAGTCGTGCAGCGTGAGTACGGCAGGCACGCCGGCGCGTTGGGCGGCTTCGAGCACGCCCGCGCCCATTAAGTAGCCGCTCTGCTGATGCACCAGATCGGGCTGCTCGTTTTGCAGGTAGCCTTCGAACCAGCGCGTAATCAGCGGGTTACGATACGACCAGAGCAACGGATCAGGGGCGCGCGCAGCGTCGAACGACAACCGCCATACCGGCACGCCCTGATACTCATCGCGCACCGCCGCTAGCCCATCTCCTGGCGCATCGATACGCTCGACGCACACAACTTCGGCGGTATGACCGTGCTGTATCAGCCAGCGCGCCAGGCGAAAGGTATACAATTCTGCGCCAGCGCTGCGTCGCGGCGGAAAGTGATGTACTGGC
>JACMIM010000106.1 GCA_014381165.1 Roseiflexaceae bacterium | reverse complement strand
GGGTATCATCACGCTACCTCCGTTGTGGTTCGCTAGTTTCTGAGCAACTCTAGCTTTACCATAACGGAGGCGACCCGTCAACTTTTTAACTAGCACAAGGCCCTACTATCTGTTTCGTTTTGGTGCTTTGCCCCAAAAACGAAACAACAACGATAGCTTTTCCCTGCTGCCGCAGTCAGAAGACGCCAACTGCGTAAGTCCCAACTCATATAAGAGCAGATATGAGGGCCACGCCCCAAAGGAGCCAATGATGGCGACAGCTTCTCCCCCAGTTCGTTCGAACAGCGCGCGCAAAAAGAACCTGGCGCGCAGCGAGGCATTGACCGGCTACCTCTTTATTGCACCCTACTTAATTATTGCCGGAGTCTTTACGTTTGGATTGCTGTTCTACGCCTTCTACACCAGCCTGACCGATCTACGCTCGCCGGTCTCGCGCCGCCCGCTCGAGTTCGTCGGCTTTCAAAACTATATCGAGGCCTTTCAGAACTCGGATTTCCTGACCTCGCTTGGCAATATCTTCTGGTTCGCCGTGCTCGTCACGATCATTCAGACGATCGGCGCGATCTTGCTGGCGGTGCTGCTCAATGCGAAGCTGCGCGGCATGCGGCTGTATCGCACATTGCTTTACTCGCCAAGTGTGGCCTCGTCGATCGTGATCTCACTGATCTTTCTGTGGCTGTACCAGCCGACCGGCTTTATCAATTACGCCCTTGGCACCAACGTCAACTTCTTGCAAACCGCGACACGTATTTTCTCGCCCTTCTGGAGCGCAATTGGTGTGAATGCACCGTCGTTTCTGCAAGGCCCCAGCGTGGCGTGGTGCGCGATTATGTTCCTCAACATCTTTACGACCGTTCCCACATTCATGGTCTTGTTCTTGACATCACTTCAGGATATTCCCGGCTATGTGTACGAAGCCGGTAAGATCGACGGTGCGACTGGCATCAAGTCGTTCTGGTATTTGACGCTGCCAATGCTGCGCCCAGTTATTACCCTGGTTGTCGTGCTAGGAACGATCGGCACATTCCAGGTGTTCGACCAAGTCGCAATCCTAACGGGTGGAGATCCCGTCAAGACGACCCTCGCTCCAGCATTCCTGATCTATCAGAAAACGCTGGGCGGATCGAACTACCCGGCGGACGCAGGCCTGGCGGCGGCCATGGCCTTTATCCTGGCGGCGATCATTGTGACCTTCACGCTGCTCCAGCGCCGCTTTATCGACACCGAGAAGTACTAGAACGATACGCCGTCGCCGGATTAACCACGAAGACCCAAAGACGCGAAGTCTGAAGAGAACGTTTGTAACAAAGGCACGAAAACACAGCGTTCTTGTGCTACCTCTTCCGGCCTTCCCGTCTTCGTGGCAAATCATGCACACTCGCAAGAAAGGATACGACAATGGCTGTCACCGTCAATAATCCCCAGCAGGCCGTTTCCACGCGCGACGCCGACCGGCCACCAGCGCGCCATTATGTTGGCATTACGTTGCGCTATATACTGCTCACGCTGATGTCGTTGCTATTCTTTTCGCCATTCCTGCTCTCGTTCTTCGGAACGTTCAAGACCGGCGTAGAGATTCTGGCCTACCCGCCCGAGATTTTCCCGCGCACCTGGAACCCAAATAACTGGGTGCGCGTGTTCCAATTCACCGTACCGCCCATGACCGGGCCGTCCATCCCCTGGTGGACGTTCAACAGCCTGTGGCTGGCAGTGGTAAATGTCATTACGCAGATGTTCTTCTGCTCATTGGCGGCGTATGCCTTTGCGCGCATTCGCTTTCCAGGGCGCGAAGCCATTTTCGCGATTATGATCGCCACCATGACTATTCCAGGCGTGGTGACGCTGATCCCCGGCTATGTGTTCTTCGCCAAGATCGGCTGGATCAACACCTACTGGCCACTGATCATCCCGAAGCTGGTTGTGCCGTTCGGCATCTTCATGTTGGCACAGTTCTTCCGCTCGATCCCCAAGGATCTCGAGGAAGCCGCATTCATGGACGGCCTGGGGCGCTTCGGCACGTTCTGGAACATCGCCGTGCCACTTTCGCGCCCGGCCCTGATCACCCTGGCTATTCTCCAGTTCCAGGCCTCCTGGAATGAATTCACTGGCCCGTTTCTGTACCTCCAGGATGTTGGCCTCAAAACGCTGACCGCTGGCATGGCCTTTTTCCGCCAGCAATTCATCGTCGATTTCTCGGCCATGCTCGTGGGCGCAATGCTCAATGCCATCCCAGTACTCGTTCTATTCTTCATTTTCAACAAGTACTACACCGAAAGCAGCAGCTACGCCGGTCTTGCCGGGCAGTAATGACAAGATGACAAGATGACAAGATGACAAGATGAGTCCTCGTCATCTTGTCGTCTTGTCATCTTGTCATCGGGAAAGGGGTACACATGCAGTACACTGGCGCTATTTTCGATGTCGACGGCGTACTGGTCGATACTCCACACGAGCACGCCTGGCGCGAGTCGCTCCAGCGGCTGATGACCGGCGAGTGGCTGGAAATCGCGCCGCACACGCGCTACACCGCCGAGGGCTTCACCACAGCCGTGTACCAGGAACACTTGGCTGGCAAGCCGCGCCCCGCCGGTGCGCAGGCCGCGCTCGATTACTTCAACATCGTCGATCCAGATGGCGCACGCCTCCAGCAGTACATGACCCAGAAGCAGGCCATGATCGAGGAACTGATCGAGCGCGGAGAGTTCACGGTCTTTCCCGATGCACTGCGCTTTCTGCTGCGCTTGAAGGGTCGCGGCCTGAAGCTAGCGGCGGCCTCCTCCTCGAAGAACGCCAACAAATTCCTGAGCAAGATTGATGTGGGCGCATTTGTGACCGGCGGCGGCATGCAGGGTGAGGCGCTGCCATTCGAACTGCCCGCTTCGCTGACCATGCTCGATCTGTTCGACGCCAATGTCTGTGGCCACCCATTTGAGCACGGCAAGCCCGCGCCAGACATCTTTCTGGGCGCGGCTGCTGCCATCCCGCTGCCACCAGCGCAGTGCTTTGTCGTCGAGGACGCATCATCGGGCGTGCAAGCGGCCAAGGCCGGCGGCATGTACGCGATCGGCGTCGCCCGCCTGAACGACCAGGCCCTGCTTCAGGCCGCTGGGGCCGATCGCGTGGTAACAAACCTGGACGAGATCGATGTAGACGCTCTTGTGGATTAAGTACCGAATTAGTCACCACGAAGAGCACGAAGAGCACGAAGGGATGAAATAGCTTCGTTCTTCGTGCTCTTCGTGCTCTTCGTGGTTAAAAAGGAGCGGCTTGATGACCATACTCGACACGTTCACGCCCACCACTGATCCGCGCTGGACGCTGGCGGTGGATGGCTTCGACCGAGGCCTGGAGAAAAGCATCGAATCGGTGATGGCACTGGTCAACGGTTACTGCGGCACACGCGGCGCAATCGAGGAAGGCAGCAGCGCTTCGCACCCTTCGACCTTTGTGGCTGGCGTGTTCAATCAGCCCGAGAAGCCACAGGATACCGCGCTGGAGGCACCCATCCCCGAGATTGTGGTTTCGCCGAACTGGTCGAAGCTGCGTATCGCCGTCGCGGGCCAGGAGCTGAACCTGGACAGCGCCGAGCTGCTTGAGCAGCGCCGCACGCTCGATATTCGCCAGGGCGTGCTGCTGCGCGAATGGCGCGTGCGCGACAACGCGGGCCAGATCACCCGGCTGGCCAGCCTGCGCTTCGCCTCGTTGCACGATCGCCACACGCTGGCTCAGGTGCTCACGTTCACGCCCGAGAACTACAGCGGCGCGGTCGAAATCGAAAGCCTGGTCGATGGCTTGGTCGCCAATGAACACGACACGCGCCACCTCGAGCCAGCGGGCGCGCGCGAAATTCCCGCTGGCCTGCTGCTTTCCATGCGTACCACCGAGGGCACGTACACGCTGGCCTTCGCTGCCCAGGCTACGCTCGCCGACAGCGCGGGCGCGGCGCTGCCCAGCGAACCAACCGTCGGCGATACCGTGGTCGGCCAGCGTTTTAGCTTTCAGGCTGAACAGGACCAGACCTATACCCTGACCAAGCTAGTGGCGATTTTCACCAACCGCGATGGCGAGCGGCCCGAGGAAGCGGCGGCCACGAAGCTGCGCGAAAGTGCCGCCGAGGGCGTGGCCTCGCTGCTGGAGCGCCACCGCGAAGCATGGGCCATGCGCTGGCGCGACAGCGATGCCGAGATCGCTGGCGACGAAGAGGTGCAGCGCGAGGTGCGCTGGGCGATCTATCACCTGATCGGCGCGGCCTGGGACGGCGACGAGAAATCGTCGGTCGGCGCGCGCTCGATTACCGGCGAGCGCTACCGGGGCCACGTCTTCTGGGATACTGAAACCTTTGTCTGGCCGTTCTTCTGCTACACCGAGCCGCAGACCGCCCGCAGCCTGCTGATGTACCGCTACCACACGCTGAACGGCGCACGCAACAAGGCCAAAAGCCTGGGCTACCAGGGCGCACTCTACGCCTGGGAGTCGACCGACGACGGCGAGGAAACCACGCCGCCATTTATTCGACTGCCCAATGGCGTGCGCCAGGAGATTCTGACCGGTGTGCAAGAACACCACCTGGCATCCGACATCGCCTACGCCGTGCTTCAGTACCGCCAGGCCACCAACGACGATCAGTTCTTCTTTGAATATGGTGCGGAGATGCTGCTGGAAATTGCCCGCTTCTGGGCCAGCCGGGTCGAAATGGGGCCAGAGGGGCGCTATCACATCAATACGGTGATCGGCCCGGACGAGTACCACGAGTACACCGACGATGGAGCCTACACCAATGTGATGGCGCAATACACCCTGCGGCGGGCGCTGGATGCCGCCGCCGAGCTGCAAGGCCGCCAGCCCGAGCGCTGGCAAGAACTGATCAGCAGGCTGCGTATCTCAGTCGACGAATTGGGCCAATGGCAGCGCGTGGCCGATGGCATGACCGTGCTATTCGACCCACAGACTGGGCTGTTCGAACAGTTCCAGGGCTACCACAACCGCGAGGAAGTCGACCTCGCCGGCCATGACATGAGCATCGAGACTATGGATATTGTGCTGGGCTGGGAGCATTTGCAGAAAACAAAGGTGCTCAAGCAGGCTGATGTTGTCATGCTGATTTTTCTGCTGTGGGAACAGTTCGATGAAAAGGTGCCCACCGCCAACTTCCGCTACTACGAGCCACGCACTTCACACGATAGTTCGCTCTCGGCCTCGTTCCACGCGCTGGTGGCCGCGCGCCTGGGCGACCTGGAGATGGGCGAGCGCTACCTGCGCAAGGCCGCCAGGATCGACCTGGATTTCGGGCGCAAGGGCTGGTCGGGCGCGGGCGGCGGCGTACACATCGCGGCGCTCGGCGGCATCTGGCAGGCCCTGGCGTTTGGCTTCTTGGGCATGCGCCCACAGGAAAACGGCCTACGCTTTCATGCCAACATTCCCGCCAACTGGGGCAGCTTGCGCATGAACATCACCTACCAGGGTGCGCGGCTGCGCGTCACCGGCACACCGGACAGCAAGATCGCGATCGACCACGAGGGCGGCGCACCGATCAACATTGCCATTGGCGAGGCCGCCTGGCAACCCTTGGCCGCAGGCGAACGCGCGGAATGACCAACCATCGTTTGAGACAATCGCCCTCGTAGACGCGAAGCATCTGCCGTTATAGATCGCCTCGGTGCATTCACGCCACCATCGCTATCGATCGGGTCGAGGCCGCTCGCCAGCAGCAGATGCTTCGCCGGGGACAGCCGAATGCTAGCGGCACTGTTCAAGAAGCCGCTGCAGCCAGGCGGTACAGCCCGTTGCTGCGCAGGTCGGTGAGGTACAATTCGCCCACCTCGTCCTCGCCAAACGAACTGATCGACAGGCCACTCTGAAACAGCTCGCGCTGCGCCCACACGCCACTAGTTTGCTGCAAACCCCACATCTGCCCGCTACAATAATCGCCAAAGAAGTAGATACCCTGCATGCTGGGGTAGGCCGC
>JACMIM010000105.1 GCA_014381165.1 Roseiflexaceae bacterium | reverse complement strand
TTACACACTACGCCTGCGCGTCGCCTCACCCGAGGGCGTCCAGGCCGAAAGCCGCCGCCTGGTGCTCTTCGCCGCGCCATAGCCTCGCGCCAATTCGCTGCTATAATAGCGGGCGGAATCGCTCTACAACCAGAAGACACATGGCAGATGAAGAGCGCCGCGCAATCGACGAGGCGCAGCATGGCGACGTGCAAAGCTTTAACACGCTGGTGCGCCTGTATGAGAGCCGCGTCTACAACCTGTGCTTTCGCATGCTTGGCGATGGCGAAAGCGCGGCAGACGCGACCCAAGAGGCCTTTATTTCGGCGTACCGTAGCATTCGCAGCTTTCGTGGCGGCTCGTTCCGCGCATGGCTGCTGCGCATTGCCACCAACGGCTGCTACGATGTGCTGCGCGCCCGCAAGCGCCGGCCCGCCATCTCGCTCGACGCCGACACCGACAGCGAATCGGAGTACTCGCCGCTGCAAATCGCCGACGACGCCGAATCGCCGGACGACGCAGCCCTGCGCCGCGAGCTGGCCAGCGAGATTCAGCGCGGCCTGAGCCTGCTGCCCGAGGAGCAGCGCGCCGTGATTGTACTCAGCGATGTTGAGGGGCTGGCCTATGAGGAGATCGCCCAGATTACAGGCTTGAATCTTGGCACAGTCAAGTCGCGGCTCAGCCGTGGCCGCGCCCGCCTGCGCGAGGTGCTCAGGGCCGGGGAACTATTACCAGCGCGCTACCGTCATGAGGGTGAGTAGCAGCGATTGCAGTGTGCAGTCGCGCTGAAATTTCTAGCAGGCGTTACGCGGTGACGTGCCAATGACTGAAGCGCCGTGCGGCTGATGGACTTTGATTATTAAACTGGGTATTTCGCACCATCCCACGCCTGGCGGCTGAAGCCGCTGGCTGGGTTTACGAAGCCCGCCTGCGCGGGCTACCCGATTAATTTGTTAAAGTTTATTAGCCGCTGGCTCGCATGACGAAGCCCGTCTACGCGGGCTAGACTATCGTTTTCAGCCCGAGGGCGTCGCGCGACCGTATACCTTCTTTTACAAACACACACGAATGACAGAACTTGCCTTTATTTCCGACGCCGATCTTGAGCTTGTCTCGGCGTATCTCGATAATCAGCTTGGGCCACCTGAACGGGCGGCGCTGGAGGCTCGCTTCGCACAGGAGGCCGCGCTGCGCCAAGCCCGCGATGAGCTTGGTGCAACCATCACGCTGCTGCGTGAACTCGCGCCTGCCCGCCCGCCGCGCTCGTTCACGCTCGATCCGGCTACTACCGTGCCACTTCGCTCGGCCTGGCAGCTGCCAGCCACTTGGATGCGGCTCGGTGCGGCCTTCGCCAGCCTGATGCTGGCGCTGACCTTTACGTTCAGCACGGTCAATACCGCTAACCCTGCCAGCTCGATCAGCATCAATCAAGAAGCTTACGATGCCAGCAGCGGTGCTGCTGCCACAAGTGCGCCCGCCGCTGCCGAGGCAACAGCAGCGCCCGCCGCTGGGATGACAGCCGCCCCTGCCGCTGCCGCCTTGGAACTGCCTGCTGCGCCTGCCCCTGGAATAACGGCTGCACCCGCCAGTGAAAGCGCCCCGCTGATCAGCGCCGACGCAGCGCCCGCCAGTGCCGCCGAGGCCCCAGCGGCGCGCGCCGCCGAAAGCGACACCACCGGGGCAGCCGCCGACACGGCGATCATAACGGCAATGGAGGCCGAGCAGCCACGCGAGGTCGCGCCGCCCACCATTACGCTAACCATTCTCCAGATCACACTGGCGATCGCAACGCTTGTTCTGCTGATCGGGTCGTTCCTGGTTGGCCGGCGGATGTAGCCGATAGATTCGGTTCCTACGAACAGTGCGATGGCCGCCGCTGGAGCCGCGCTGCAATATAGCTAAAACGCGCTGAAACTCGTTGAACTACGTCAACGCGCTGCAGCGCGTTTTGGCGCATATCAGACGCCGGATTCATCCGGTGGCAGTGGCGACGGCGCAACAACCCGTGTCGCCCTTACAACCAGGGTCATGTCACAGTCGCTGAAGCGTGAAAAATTATCCGCAGATGACGCAGATTCCCTAGATTCCGGAAAACAATCTGTGCAATCTGCGTCATCTGCGGATGACAATCGGACGTTGACATGGCCCTGCCTTACAACGGGTTGCGCTTTGCACTCCATGCCGCCTGGTGGTATGCTTGCGCCGGAAGCAGAAGCTAACGGGCAGCGTAGCCGCCGGGCCGCGAGCGCGCCAATGCAGCCTCTGAGCCGGACGCCGTGGTATAATCAGGTTCGAACGTTTGTGCTATTATGTAGCGTCTGGACGGGGGCAATTCCTCCAAACCTCTCGCAATATTTCGTCCGAAGGACGCCCCTATGACCGAGGAACGACTCGTCAGCCCGCGATCGGGCGAGGACGAGCAGCAGATCGAAAAAAGCCTACGCCCCAAGCGCCTGGGTGAGTTCATTGGCCAGGAGAAGGTGGTCGACCACCTGCGTATTGCGATCGCTGCCGCCCAGGGCCGCAGCGAGCCGCTCGATCACACGCTGCTGTATGGCCCGCCTGGCCTGGGTAAAACCAGCTTGGCCGGTGTGCTGGCCAATGAGATGGGCGTGAATCTCAAGATCACCTCCGGCCCGGCGATCGAGCGCGCCGGCGACCTGGCCGCCGTGCTGACCAACCTGCAAAAGGGCGATATTCTGTTCATCGACGAGATTCACCGCCTGAACCGCGCCGTGGAAGAGGTGATGTACCCGGCCATGGAGGATTTCGCGCTCGACCTGATGGTCGGCAAGGGGCCAAGCGCCCGCAGCATGCGCCTGAAGCTGCCGCCCTTCACCGTGATCGGCGCGACCACTCGGCTGGCCCTACTGACCTCACCACTGCGCGATCGCTTTGGCTCGATCCACCGCATGGAATTCTACTCCGACGATGCGCTGTATGAGATCGTCGTGCGCTCGGCCAGCATCCTGAGTGTCGAGGCGACCAAGGACGGCGCGTTCGAGGTGGCTCGCCGCGCCCGTGGCACGCCGCGTATCGTCAACCGGCTGCTGCGGCGCGTGCGCGACTACGCCCAGGTCAAGGGCGACGGCATAATTACGCTCGACATCGCGCAGGAATCGCTGGCCCGGCTGGAGGTCGACGAATTGGGCATGGACGAGAACGACCGGCGGCTGCTGCGCGCGATCATCGACCTGTTCAATGGCGGGCCGGTTGGTCTGTCCACACTGGCCGCCTCGCTGGCCGAGGAAGTCGACGCGATCGAGGATGTCTACGAGCCATTCCTGCTGCAGCTTGGCTTTCTCCAGCGCACGCCGCGCGGTCGCGTGGCCACGCGCCGGGCCTACGATCACCTTGGGATTGCCTATGTCGAGCGCAGCATCGAGGGCGGCGGCCAAGCCAGGATGTGGTGAACTGCCGCACAAGCGCTCGCAGCCAGCGCAGCGAATCCGCACAGGTGCAAAGGCTGCGATTTCCGCAGGGGAAGTTGAGCGGTGATAGGCCACAAGTGAACTGCTGATGAAGAATACTATGCGCATACGCGACACAGCTCGTCTCCTTGTTCTTGATGACCAGCAGCGTATTCTTTTATTCCGTGTACACGATACCAGGCCACTCCATGAGGCGTATCCGGGTATGCTCGTTTACTGGATTACACCAGGCGGCGGCGTCGAGCCGAACGAAACTTTTGAGCAAGCAGCACAGCGTGAACTGTGGGAGGAAACTGGTATCAGTGTAGATGCAGTTGGCCCACACGTCTGGCACTATGAACGAGTTATTCACGGAGATAGCGGAATCGTACACATGAAAGAACGCTTTTTTGTCGTTTCTGTTCCAAGATCAGTTGTCAGCATGATTAACATGTTGCCATACGAGCACGAAACGCATCAAGCCTATCATTGGTGGACACACCACGAATTAGCGCAATCAAAGGAAATATTTCTACCACCAGGTCTTGCGGATGCGTTGCAGCCCTTACTTGAAGGTGATATTCCAGACATGCCGATTCGATTAGCAATGTAAACCACCATCAAGTGGTACACAGGCTGCCGTCGAACGCCGCATCCTCTAGCCGCGGTGTTCACTGGATTGATCGCCATTGACCAGCGCACATAATAGAGGCTAGATGCAAGACTTATTGGACGCCGAGCGGCTTGCCCATTTACCGGACGTCCTTGCTCACTGGGACATTCCGCCGGTCACATCGATTGCAGCCGTCCATGCAGGCCACCGCGTATTCAAGATCACGACGATCGGCCCGACTTTTA
>JACMIM010000921.1 GCA_014381165.1 Roseiflexaceae bacterium | reverse complement strand
TCAGCTAAGCGTGCGCAGAGAAGTTCCAGCAGAGATAGCGCACTGCCGATGAGTCGCTGCCACCTTGCGATGCGCTCGCGGCACCTGAACCCCGATTGCAGCCCAACTAGTACAGCTTTCCGGAAATCGCTAGTGGGTTCACGCTTGTAGTGGGCGACCCGTATACGTCCAGCGAAAGGGTTTGGCCATGCGATTGAAATACGCGATAAACGCCAGGATCTTCTCCCGCAGATCGTCCTGCGACCGAAAGTTGCCGCGCTTGATCACCCGTCGCACCAGGATGCTGAACCAGATTTCGACTTGATTGAGCCACGACGTATGCTTTGGTACATACACGAACTGAATTCGGTGTGCTGCATCACTCAGAAACGCCGCGCGGCTGCTCTGCGACTCGAGCACGCCGCTTTTGCCTTTCACGCCCAACTCGACCGTCGGGTCGCAGTGCTGCGCGACCAGACGCACCAGCGCCTCCGATTGATGGGTGTTCAATTGATCGGTGATAAACACCCAGGCCGCCTCCGGATCGGTCGCTATCGTTTGGGCGATATGCGCCGCGAAGTCGATCTCGGTTCGAGTCGGCCCCAGGCTCGGCGCGACGACTTGCCCGCTGGCAACCTCGAAATTGGCAATCAGACTCACCGTCCCATGGCGCACATACTCGAACTCAATCCGTTCCGGTTGCTCTGGCTGCATCGGTTGTGTCGCGGCCACCCGCTCCAGCGCTTGGATTCCGGTCATCTCGTCACAACTGATCACATGCACCCCCAGGCAAGCGAGCAGCCTGGCATACGCATACAGCGTACAAATCACGCTCACCTGCGCGGCAAACGCCTGCGGGTCAGCCGCCTTGGCCTTGGCGTTGAGCCAGTAGCGACTCAGATGCGGCTGAAGATCGGCCTCTCCCCAAAAAACGCCCGACTGTGGTCGGGGAAATGCTGGTCACGATGCCTTGACGTTCGGCTTCAGCGGCCAGTTCGCGTGGCGTCCAGGCATCGATCGGTCGTCCGCTGGCACGCGGGGAGGTACAGGCCAAATTGACGATCTGCACGATTTGCTCAGCGGTGAAGGTGTCTGGCGTGCCCGGTCGTGGCGCATCGGCCAAGGTCGTGGCGACGGTGGTCGCCAGCGCAGCGGGATCGGCCTCCGCCGCCGCCAGGCGAGACTCGGCCTCGGCCCAGCGCGCCCGCCACTTACGGACAGTGGTGGGCGCGCAGGTCAGGCGGTCGGCAAGCGGTTCGTTGCGGATGCCAGTGGCGGCAGCCAACACGATTCGCACACGCAATGCGAGGGCTTGCGGGCAGGTATGTTGTCGGAGCAGCCGCTCAAGCACGGCCTGTTGGGGAGCGGAGACGGAAATCGCGACCGGTTGTGGTCCAGCCATTGTATTCCTCCCTCAGGATAATCAGTGTGTAAGGGTAACGCGAGCGTGTCAAGAATCATACCACAACCCGACACGGATTTCAGGGAAGCTGTACTAGTACGCATACCGAAACCGTATCGGCTCTTTACGGCGATTGACATGCCGGCACTTTTCGCCTACGCTTACTGAAGCAGGTAAACTGCCAGCAGTGCGATGCCGTGGTTCGAACCACTCGCCGCCACGTCGATTACTGCGGCTCATCACCTATAATCATCTACGTTGAGCCGACCAACAATCCATGAAACCAATCTGGTACATTCTGACGCTCAGCGCAATCACCCTGGCCGGTGCCCTGTTATTGCTGCCCAGCTTCTTATCCGACTACGGCCAGGATTACGCGGCGGCGCGCGGCTGGTGGCACGGCCAGAACCCAAACGCCCAGACTGCCGACCTGCTT
>JACMIM010000920.1 GCA_014381165.1 Roseiflexaceae bacterium | reverse complement strand
TGAGCGCCGTGCAGCGCATCGTATGTTTGCCCGAGATCCGTGAGATCAACTGCCAGTGCTGCACCATGGGGCACGTAAGATGCCGGTGTGCGATCAACACGAAGTGTGGGAATGCCCTGTTCGTCGAGATACGCAGCGACGACTTGTCCAAGCTGACCATTCGCTCCAGTTACAACAATAGTCATGGCTCCTCCTGATGCAGACAGACAGAGTGTTCCTTGAAGTTGCTGTAGAATCAGGATTCGCTATGGCGAAGCGCGCTCGATCAATGTGATCGCGGCCCTCATGTAGCCGAGCGCGTAGGCCATGCCTGCATGCCACGGCGCGGCGCATTCCATCAGCGGCGTGTGATCGGGGATCAGCACGCCATTGTAGCCATTCTGATCAAGAATACGCAATACTTCGAGCATATCGGTATCGCCCTCGTCGACAAACGTTTCATGGTAGGTCGGCACGGTGCCGCGCACGTTGCGAAAGTGGATGTAGCCAATCCGCCCAGTGCGGCTGTAGCGGTCGACCATGTCATAGATATTGCCGCCGGGCATTTCCGATAGCGTGCCGATGCAAAACTCCATGCCATGGCGCGGGCTTGGATGATAATCGAGCACACGCCCGTAGCCATCCGGCGTGTGGACGAGACGGGCGGTGCCGCGCAGCGTCGGTAGCGGCGGGTCGTCGGGGTGGAGCGCCAGTGTCACACCTGCTTCCTCGGCAACGGGAAGTAACTCGTCGAGGAACGCCGTATAGCGCGCCCACAAGGCTTCAGGCGAAACCGGGGCGACCGTGCCGTTTGCGCCGTTGGGGTCGTAGCGTTCGGGGTCGTAGACCATATTCCAGACCATGCCGTGGGGAATCGGCGGCTGCTCGGGGTCTTCGTAGCCAACCGAAACCGCGCCGCCACGGGCGAACGGCCCTTCAACCCGGCCCCATACGCCCGCAATACTAAAGTTGTAGCCCATCACCGGAATACCGACGCGGCCCATGGTGCGGATGATCTGCGCGAGATGTTCGATTTGGGCTTGGCGTTGTGGCCCGTCGAGCAGCACATCATACCAGTGCTGCGGCGCAAAGTTCTCCAGCGCGTGTAAGATCATGCCCTCGGCGTTGATCATCGCCTTGAGGTCGCGCAACCCCTCGAATGTCCAGATTGGATCGTGGGACACATCTCTGCCAAAGCCGCCATCGGCGCGGTCGGCGGTGATCACCGTCTGTGCGTCGCGCGCGAACTCGCCCGGCATATGCGCGACGATATGGGTCGCGCCAGCTTGTTTGGCAAAGCGCACATATTCAGGCGAAAGCATGTTGCGATATAAACCCAGGCCAAGCTGCATGCCCATACCAAGTTCCTTTCTGTGTGCCGCGCACCGTGCTGCCGGCGTCGAGACTGCCTGCGTCCGTGACACGGGGCCGTGGAGTATGTTGCTCAATTGGCACTCAAGAGTCTAGATTATCAAATGGTGGGCGCTCGTAGCCAACCCCAAACGGCTCCTCAGGCCGCTTCCACTCGCCCATAAGGGAGCGGCGGAGCGGCGTGGTGCGTGCCAGAAATGCCGGGTCGTTGTGGCTGCGGTCGGAGGGCATCAGCCATGGTGGCGAATACACAATATGCATGGTGTAGCGGTCAAAATCCCTGCTGTTAGCACCAGGTCGGTGGTACACGCCCTGGTGGAACAGCAGCGCCGTTCCCGGCGCGCCGCAAATCACCTCGTGAATCGGTACGTCGGCCTCGCCGGGACGTACATCACGCGGCAGTTCGACCGAGACATTGTGCGTGCCGGGAATCATGACCATGTTGCCCATGTCGGGCTGTGATTGGTCAGTCAGGTAGTAGCCGACGCGTAGTTGCACGAGTGGTGTTGGAATCGCCAAGCGCCGAAACTCATACGCACTCGATCCGTCTTGGTGGTAGCCGCTTGCCGCCGTATGCCTGGGTTGCAGCGTACACCAGGTGCTTTGGACAATAAAGTAATCGCCCAGCAGCGCCCGCACCTTCGGCAGTACCGATGGATGGTCGATCAATTCTTCGATCGCTGGCTCGGCTTCGTGCAAATGGCCGATCTGCCGCCATGCGCTGGTTCCATGTTCGGCGTGGGCGCGTTGCGAAGCGTCGAGACAGGCCGCAACTTCGTCAGGCGAAAGCGCGTTGGGAATCACAAGATAGCCAGTGGTCGCGAAGAGAAAGCGCTCGCGCTCGGTCAGCGTGCCTGGTTCAGCAAGTGGGGTCATGGGTATCTCCTCGTTGTGTGTCCGCGATTGGTCGAAAATGAGAACGGCAACTCGGCATCGGTCGGTACGCGATGGCGCGGTGTGCTGCCAAGCTCGAACTGCAACACCCCGCCACGTAACAGGTCGGCGTAATCGATCACTGTTCGCGTGTACGATTCGCCATTGTGCTCGACGTTTTGGATATACACATGCTCGCTGTGGGCGTTCCTGCTAAGAATCGTCAGGTCATTGCCATTCGACAGATGGATCGTCGCGCGCGCAAATAACGGGCTGGTCAGCACATACTCGGGTTGGCCAGGGCACAGTTGGTACAAGCCCAGCGCACACAACACATACCACGCCGACATCTCGCCATTATCTTCGTCGCCTGGCAGGCCGTTTTCGTCCGGCCCATACAGCTCCGCCAGCACTCGCCGCGTCCAATACTGTGTTTTCCAGGGCTGGCCAGCACAGGTATAGAAGAACAGCGCGCCATGCACCGGCTGGTTTGAGTGGGCGTACTGGCCAAAGTTTGCCGCCGCCATTTCACTCATCTCGTGAATCTCGGAGCCGTAGCCGCCCGTATTGAAATTGGCTGGCGTATCGAGCATCTCATCGAGCTTGGCAACGCATGCGTGTGGCCCACCAAGCAGCGCGATCAAGCCCGCCGGGTCGTGCGGCACCTGCCAGTTCGACTGCCAGGCCCCGCCTTCGATATACACATCGGTACCCCACGTTACGGGATTAAACGGCTCCTGCCAGCGACCATCGCTGCTGCGCCCACGCACAAAGCCGATGGTGGTATCGAACGTGTGGCGATAATTCGTCGCTCGTGCGAACAGCGTCGTTGCATCCTCCTCCCGGCCAAGCGCTTGTGCCATCTGGGCCACGCACCAATCGGTGTAGGCGTATTCAAGCGTGCGCGAAGCGGCATGGTCGGCGGCTTCGAGCGGCACATAGCCGTGTTGCCAGTACGCGGGCATGGCTTTACGGCCCCAATTGCCGGCCTGATCACCCGCTTCCAACGCATCGCGCCGAACAGCATTATACGCTGCTTCCACGTCCCAGCCGACGATATGCTTTACCAGCGCATCGGCGAAAATCGCGTCGAGGTGCGTACCGATCATACAAGCACGGTAGCCGGGGCTGGCCCAAGTCGGCAGCCAGCCGCCCTCGCGCGCCGCCTGCACCCAGCCTTCGAGCAGCTCGCCCAGAAGATCGGGGTAGACCAGCGACAGCAGTGGGTAGACCGTGCGGTACGTGTCCCAGAAGCCATTATCGGTTGATAGCACACCGGGGTGGACTGCGCCATCATACGGGCTGTAGTGAACCCGGTTGCCCACAGTGTCCGTTTCGGTCAGGAGCCTTGGAAACAGCAGCGAGCGCCACAGGCAGGTATAAAATGTTTCGCGCTCGCGCTTGCTTGCGCCCGCAATTTCGACGCGGCCGAGCAGTTCATTCCAAACTGCTGCGCTTTCGGCACGCACGTCGTCAAAACGACGGCCTTCGACTTCGCCCTGCAGATTCTGCTGTGCCTGCGCAACCGAAATAAACGATGTCGCCACCCGTGCGGTGATCACACGCGCCGCGCCTGCGCCAAACTCTACCGAAGCGACACTGCCCGTGCCAAGCGGCTCCACCGCGACATCCTGAAACGGCGCATCGAAGGTGATCGCGAAATAGCAGGCGAAGTTGTCCGAGCAGCCGCCGTGATTGGCGCGCGTCAGGCCGGTCAATATTGCGCCTTCGGCAACGAATTCGCCATCACCTTCAGGGACATGCACAAGCAGCCGGGCTTGATCGGCTGCGGGCAGCGTGAAGCGTAGCACCGCGCAGTGCGTGGTCGCCGTTAGCTCGACCGTGATGCGATAGCGGCGTAAATCGAGGCGTAGGTAGTCCGGCCTGGCGACCGTTTCCTCGTGGCGGTAAAACGACGCGCGGGCTTCGGCGGAGGCGATGCGTGGCCCGGTTTGCGGCATCAACGTGAAATGACCATAATCGCCGATCCACGGGCTGGGGCTGTGGGTCGCGCGAACCCCTTGGATCTTCGCCGGTGCCCATGTGTAGATCCAGCGGCCATCGTCGGTTTGCGGCGTCCACGCGGTAAAACCGAACGGGCGCTGGACAAGCGGCAGGCAGTTACCGCGCGAAAAATCGGGCTGCGAGTTCGTGCCTTGAAAGGGGCGGACGGATTCAATTGGCAGCATCAATGTGTTCCTCGCAACCTGGAGCTTCTAGATTTCGAATGTATACCTTACGCCGGGGCACCGCGCAGTCCACGGCTTGCACATCCGAATTGGCGAGCAACTCGCGGTAGTTTACCATGGCCCACACGGCGGTGGACAGATGGCGAGTGAACCAGCCGGTCGTGGCCATGTTGGCATCACACACCACCACAATCTCGGGCTAAACGGCAGATCGAGCAGGTGCATCCAATCAGCAAATACAATTAGCTACTGAGTGGCGAGCGCTGCTACTTCACCGCGAACCCGGCCACGCCTTCGATAAAATAGCGCTGGAGGAACAGGAACAGCACGATCATCGGCAGAATCGCGACGACGGCGGTCGCAAAGAAGAACGGGTAGTTGTATAGGGTA
>JACMIM010000919.1 GCA_014381165.1 Roseiflexaceae bacterium | reverse complement strand
TGCGTTGCACCAAACAACGAAACAAAAAAGATAGCTTTTCCATGCTGCCGCAGGCTGAAATCGCCAACTGCGGAAGTGCTACAGAGTATGGCTATGAGGTTTTTCCCGGGGCTGCGCCCCAACCTCGCGTTGCGTCGGCTGCGCTTGCCCTTACGCTGCCGGCTGCATGTGCAGCTGGCCGTCTAGTAGGCCACCTTCGTGAACCACCAGTAATGCCGTGGTGACCTCGCCCTGAACGCGGCCAGTCGCGCTGATCTCCAAGCGTTGGCGGCACTCGATCGTGCCACTGAAATCACCCGATATCACGATTTCCTCTGCCGAGAGGCTGGCTTCGACATGTGCGCCGACCTCGACATAGATATACTGGCGCGATTCGATCGAGCCACGCACATTGCCTTGAAGCCGCACGCCGCGCTCAGAGCGGTAGTTGCCGTCGAAAAAGTCATCCGGGCCGATCACGCTTTCGGTGGCGGCTTTCGTGAGCAGGGTTGGCGCAGTTGTGGCGGCGAGCGCGGCAGGCAGCGCCTCGCTCGGCTCGTCGGCTGCTTCTGTCGCATACAGCTGCTGGGTCGGCACGAAGATCTGCTCATCCGGGATGTTGGGGGTGAACGCTTCAACCGGCTCGGCCTGCCAGGCGCGCTCGAATGGTGAATCTGGTGCTGGCTTACCCTGCAATGGGCTGACCGGCAGCTCTGGCAGGTTGGCCAGAATATCAACATCGACGCTGGCGGCGCTTGGCCGGGGCGGCGTGGCGGGCAGCGTTTCGGGTGTTCGGCGTCCAAACATTGCTCGGCTCCTTCGGTAGTGAATGTGCTACGCTGGTGGTAGGTTACGTGCTCGATTGCTGTGCTGATTGTAAAGCGCTATGCCGCCGCTATCAATGCCATAACCTTACAGTTCGATTTCAACCAGCCTAGGCCTATTCTTCACACATGTTTGACGCAGCCTTAACATATTCTTAGCACACGCCAGCTACCGTTGTATTATACGACGTGGATCTCCGCTGCCCCCTTTTGCAAGCGGGTTGCTGTGACATAGGTTTGGCACTAGTGTATGAGGAGACTATGAAGGAACTTTCGCGACGTACGTTTTTGAAGAGCGTTGCCGTGGGCGGCGCGACCATGACCTGGGCGTACACCGGGGTCGATCTTGCCCACGCCGCCGGTGCCGAAACCTTTACCGTTCGGATCGTCCACACCAACGATCATCACGCGCGGGTCGAGCCGGTGCTGAATGGGACGAGTCCGGTGCATGGTGGCGTTTCGCGCCGCAAGGCGATGATCGACGCCATCCGCAGCCAGGGCGGCAACCAGATTCTGCTGGACGCCGGTGATGTGTTCCAGGGCACGCTGTGGTTCAACCAATATCGCGGCCTGGCCGACGCGGAGTTCTACAACGCGATGGGCTACGAGGCGATGACGATCGGTAACCACGAGTTCGATCTGGGCCAGCAGCCGTTGGCGAACTTTGCGAAGTCGGTCAAGTTCCCGATTGTCAGCGCGAACCTGGTGATCGACCCGACCTCGCCGCTCGCGGGCCTGGTCAAGCCGTATGTGATCAAGTGGTTCAACAACGAGCCGGTCGGTATCTTTGGTTTGACCACCGAGGAAACGGTCACGCTGGCCAACCCAGGCCGCGGCGTGGCCTTCGCCGATCCAGTTCGCACCGCGCGCTGGGTGGTCGAGGATTTGCGCACTCGTGGCGTCAAGAAGATCATTGCGCTGACCCATATCGGCATCAATGCCGATTTGAACCTGGCGCGTAGCGTCGAAGGCATCAGCGTGATTGTTGGTGGTCACTCGCACACACCGCAGGGTGCGCAGGCTGCTCCGAGTGGGCCGAACCGGGCTTACCCCGAAGTGGTCGCTTCGCCCTCTGGCAAGCCGGTGATTGTGGCGACCGACTGGGAGTGGGGCCGCTGGCTGGGCGACCTGACGGTGGGCTTTGATGCGAATGGCGAGGTGACGCGCGTGATCGCCGGGCGCACCCGCGAAGTCGCCGCTGCGATGCAGGTAGACCAAGGCTTTGAGGGCCGCATCGCCGAGCTGGCCCGGCCGATCAACGATCTGCGCCGCCAAGCTGTCGGCAGTTCGGCGGTGGAGCTGAATGGCGCGCGCGCCGATGTGCGTGCAAAGGAAACCAACCTGGGCAACCTGGTCGCCGATTCGCAGCTTGCGAAGACCCGCGCCAACGGTGTGCGACTGGCGCTGGTCAACTCGGGCGGCATTCGCACCGGCATCCCGGCTGGCCCGGTCACGTTCGGTCAGGTGCTCGAGGTCGCGCCGTTTGGCAACACACTGATCACCATGGACATCACTGGCGCGCAGGTCAAGGAGGCGCTGGAGAATGGCGTCAGCCGTGTTGCCGACCAGAACGGGCGTTTCCCGCAGGTGGCCGGCATGCGCTTCACCTTTGATTCGCGCAGCGCAACGGGCAGCCGGGTCAGCAAGATCGAGGTGGCGCAGGACGGCGGCTTTGTTGCGATCGACCCGGCAGCCACCTACCGGATTGTGGTCAACAACTTTGCCGCGACCGGCGGCGACGGCTACAGTGTGCTGCTCCAGGGCCGTAATGTGATCAATGCTGGCTTCGTCGATTCCGACGTGCTGGCCGAGTACATTCAGAATAACTCGCCGGTGAACCCCAAGCTTGAGGGGCGGATTACCAACGCGGCTGGTTAGGTCGGAATAACCACGAAGGCGCGAAGACACGAAGTTTTATAGACACCGCATGTTCTGCGTCGTTGTGATTGTAGCGCGCGTGTTTTAGGTGCAACAGGGATGCCTCCGGGCGTCCCTGTTGTGTTGTGGTGCGACTATAGTAGAGAGCAGAACGCTTGATCCCCTCACCCTAACCCTCTCCCAACGGGAGAGGGAACCGGATGCTCCCGCTCCTGCTGGCAGAGGGCTGGGGTGAGGGTGCAGCAGGGGATCAATGTTTATGCCCGCTGCTATAGCGAGGTATCAGCGCGCCCCGGAACGGCGGGGGCGGCACCACGCGTCTACAG
>JACMIM010000918.1 GCA_014381165.1 Roseiflexaceae bacterium | reverse complement strand
CGAACAGCGCCCACGCTGCTGGTCGAGGAGCTTGACGCGACTGGCGGCTGAAGCCGCTGGCAGGCACGACGAAGCCCGCCAGCGCGGGCGACCCATGTCGTCAGCCCGCGCAGGCGGGCTTCGTAACCCCAGCCGAGGGCTTCAGCCCGCTGGCACTCACGCCCCGCTGGCACTCACGCCCCGCTGCGTCGCGCGACCGCAGAATCGTCGCTCACACATTCGGCACATACGGGGCGATCGTTGGGTCGTCGCCGCCGATCTGGTAGGTGCGCAGCACCCAGGCCGAAGCACCATGCTTGAGCAACACTTCAGCCAGCGCGCGGGCGGTTATCGGCGGCAGCATGGTTCGCCAGCTGGTTGCCGCCTTGCCAATGCTGCCAAGCAGCCCAGCGTGGTTGCTGCCTAGCACAGCCGTCTCGTATTGCCAGTCGGCGCGCGCCCGGCCGCGCGGCAGCAGCATGCGCTGGAGGTCATCGCCAATCGCCCCAAGCTCTGCGAAGCGTTCGGCCTCATCGGCGGTATCCGAGAGCTCTGCCCGAATATCGGCACGCGCCCCAACCAGATTGGTCACACTGCGAATGGCCGTGTACAAGGCCTGCGCCGAATCCTGGACGCAATTGTTCAGCGCACCGACCATGGTGCTGCCGCGTCCATCGGCGATCCGGTAGCGCGCCGTCATCACTTCGAGCTGCTTCACGATCTGATCGAGGGCGGATATGCGTTCGCCAAAGACCGTAAAGTGGCCAGTGATCGCCTCCAACTTGATCAGGATATCCTGGATTGGGCGCAGGCCTGCCCAGCCGTACTGGCGGTCGCCGCTGTAGCGCGAGTAATGCATAGCTCCGGCGGTCAGGCCATCGGTATTGTGAACATACACCTGGTGGTAGACGATATCGAAGATCAATTCGCCGCTCAACGGCTCGAGCACAACTTGCGCGCGGCCAAGCGCGAAGTGGCCCCAGTACAGCGGTGTCTTTGCCGCCGGTTCGGCGTTCTGGCCGCCGATTCCGCCAAACAGGTGAATCACCAGGGCTTCATCGCCCGCACGCCACGATTCGCGTGCAGCCTGGGGCGAACTGCCTGCCCCGCTGATCAGCGCAACGGTGGCCTGGCCTTTGCCGCCGTCTTTTTTCCAGGCGGCTGGCCGAAGATACGCCATGGCTTCGCTCAACCGATCGCAGTAGACCTGTGGCGCTAGGCGCAGCAGCGCACGCGGGGCCAGCGACTGCACAACAAAGCAGCCCTCGGCATCGACCGCACCATAGATAAACCAACCATCGCCGTTGAGTGGCGAGTGTTCGATGCCAGCGGCGGTGCTTGGGCGCACACCGGCGCTGTCGGGCACGACCTCGGGCAGGCGTACCAATTCCTGCGGGCCAGCGAAATCGGCTGCCGCGCGATCGTAGTGCTGCACAAGGTAGCCATCGCCCGTGCCAGAGGAACCGACGAAGCGCACCAGCCCGTAGGCGCGGCCCGTGATCTGCGTCGGCTCGTGCGGCACGTAGATAATCGCTGTGCCGCCATCGGCGGGATTCGTATCGACGGTTACGGTGCCATCAAGGCGCACCACGATATCGTCCTCGGCATGCGCAGCGGCCAGCGATTCGAGCGGGTTGACATGAACCATGCCATCAAGCCGTTCGGCAAGCACCGTGCCCTTGGCAATCGCCGCGTGCGCCTCCTGGCTGAAATGAACGTTGCGGGTCGCGCCCCAAAAGCGGGCGTGATGATCGGGCGTTTGCGCCCACCGCAGGCGCACGCGCTGGCCGACCAGTTCCTGATGCTCAGGCGGCGCATAATACAGCTCGATCCAACTGCCCAGTACCATGGCCCGTTCCGCTCGAGTAGGCAGAATCAGGCGGCCAACCCATGCGCCAAGCGGCTGGTAGCGCCACGGATTGGGCTGCGCAGCTTGCGGGTAGTCCTCGAACCGGTTGAACGCGGCCTGGCGATAGCGCTCGTAGTTGCTGACACGCCGGTTGGCGCTCATAGGTATCTCCGTTGCAGCGTGTATGTTCTACCGGCAGCCGCGCGGCTGAAGCCGCGCGCTGGGGTTACGAAGCCCGCCTCTGCGGGCTGACCATCGTTTAGCCCGCGCAGGCGGGCTTCGTCGTGCGAGCTGGCGGCTTCAGCCGCCAGGCTACGCGGCAACCCGAACATCGCTGTAGGCCCGCGCCTGGGCATCGGTGGCGCTCTGGGCGGCGCGCACTGCCTCGGCATCGATCAGTCCCTCGTTGACCAACAGCGTGTTGATCATATCGATGGTTGCCAGTGCGTGCGATTGCCCCTGCGGTGTGAATGCCGTCCACGAGAAATAGTTTGTGGAGCCATTGTGGTGCATCTCGCCCATGTTGACGAACTCGATCTTGCCTGCTGCCAGCGCCTGGTTCCAATCGCTGTTGGGAAACATGGGCCAGCGCCCAGCGTACAGCTTTTCGCCCAGGCCGTGCAGCGGGTCGAGGTTGCCCCACAGGTGAAACAACTTATCCATTGCCCGCACGCCCACGTCGTCGCTCATGACGCCGCCAATCGAGATGATCCGCACTGGTGCCTTCAGCATCGGCTTGAGAAAGCTGCTTGCGCCAAGCGAAACCTGGGCACCGCCCGAAAAGCCCACCAACGTTACGGGCTTGCCGCTGCCAAGCGGGTAGCCCCGCAGTTGGAGTGCTTTGATAATCTCCTTGGCGACGCCCAAATTGTAGATTGGGCCGTAGCGTCGGTCAGCCGAGATCGCCACCTGAAACAGGTTGCGGATGTTGATCAAGAATTGCAGCGCGTCATACGGGTTCTTGAGGCGCCGCTGCTCCAGGTAGTTCCACATGCGGCTGAAGAAGCGCTGTGCGCCAAGGCCAGTATTGGTGACTGAATACGGGTAGACATCGGGCACGAAGGTGGTTTGGGGAATACGCTTCATCGCAAGGCGTCCCCAGTCGATCTCCTCCTGCGGAATCGCGGTGGGATCGACTGCGCCAATGCCTGAAAGGTAGACCAAGAAGTGATTGTGCGGGCTTTGCTCGACTGCGTGACCCGCTGTGGGCACCTGGCCAGGTACGGGCGGGGTTGTCTGCTCCCCAAACCAGCCGGCCCACCAACCCAGGCTTTCAAAGGGCGCGAGCGCCGCCGTGATAAACAGTAGGATCAGTGCGCTGGTGAATAGCGTGCTTAACAGATTGATCATGGCTTCCTCTGTTCGTCGCCCTCGCCGCCCTGCACGGCAAACTGGGTCAGAATATCGGCCACGCTGGCGTCCATGGATGTTCCAGATACCACCTGCCAGGCCCGGTTGCGCGCTGCGAGCAGCGGGCGGCCAAGCGTGTTGGTCAGCGCCCAGATCAGCAGCCAGCTGCCGCCTACCACCAGAAACGCTGGCCACCAGCCCACCGCAAAGCTGAAGGCAGTCGCGCCAACGGCAATAATCGAACTCCAAACGCTTAACACCCGGTAGATGAATTCGCCAAAGTAGGGGATCAGCACGAGCACGCCGAACACATACGGCGCTGCGCTAAGGCCAACTAAACGCATGACCAGGCCAAGTGGCGGCTGCGTCTGAAACACGAATCGGCCGATCGCCCAGATCGCTAGTGCCCAGACTACCAGACTGATCGTGAACACAATGCCATTCAGCAGCAAGCTTAACACGAAGCGGGCGGGCCGCACGCGGTTCACAAACAGGATCACGCTCTGGCCGAGCAGCAGCCCCATGCCACCCAGGATTGCGATCACCAGCACCACCCGCCCGCTTTCCGGCGATTGTTCGACAACCTCGGCCACGCGCGGGTTGAGCGCCATCGATTGGGTGATTCCCCGCCACACATACCAGAAAAATTCAAACATATCAGAACTTTCGCTTGCTACTAAAATTTACTTCTCTTAGCATTTTTTGCGCTGCTGCGCAAAAAATGCTAAGAGAGCATAATTCCTTGCCCGCCGCAGGCGAAAAAGACTCCTTAAGCGAAAGTCATACATATAAAAATAACTGTTGCTGGGTTCGTTGTTGGCGTAGAGCGCCAGCAACGAACCCAGCAGAATTCATACTACGCCACGACGCGACGCCGCAGCACCCAGACACCAACCATGCAGCACAACAGGCCAGCAAATCCCAACAGTGCCATGGTGTCACTGTTGCCACCTGTTTGTGGCAAGCTGGTGGGCTGGCCCTTGGTGTAGGTCAGCAGGCCCTGCCCGTTGCCAAAGGTCAGCTGGAGCTGCCCCGCCCCATCGAGCGCATAGGTCGAAACGCCTCGCAGCGCCGCCAGATACTCAGCTTCACGGGTTGCGATCGCTTCTTCACAGCCGATCAGGGTCGAAAGAAGTTCGCCAAACGTCAGCTGCTGCCCGCTGCCCACCGTGTAGCCACCGGAAAAGCGATTGCAGCCGCCCGAACCGCTCGCTGTGCCATTCGGGTCAAATAGAATGGTGATGCCCTTGCCAACTGTGTCCTGAACTGTGCCCGGCGCGCTTTGTAGCGAAACCAACGCCCACTCGCCGCTGGTTATCTCGCTCGGCAGGCTTGCGCCCTGTGCCGCCGCCACGCGAGCGGAGCTGGCAGACGTGATTACCATCAATGTGATGATAGCAATAAGGATACGGCTAGGCATGTCTTTTCTCCTTCGAAGCCTTCAGTTCGCACGAACTCACACTTTTGAGTATAGCTGCTGAACGCCGTGCGGAGAAGGCCGGGAACACGCAAGATTGGGCGAGAAGATGAGAGAAAGCAGGTGAGCTGCGTTACACTTGACTCTGGCCGACCAATCGCACATAATAGAGATACCTTGCATTTTTCTCCCACATCTTGCGAAATCTTGTCATACGCATGATGTTTTTTCTTGCGCTCTCGTATTGTGTTATCGCTCATTCACAATCTAGCGGGGTAGAACTTTAATGATTACCGTGCCGTCAATTGGCGTGCGCCCACTGCTCGGCAAGCGTGCTGGGCTGGCATTGCAGGTATTGAGTGTGGCACTGCTGGTTGCCGTGGCATATGCGTTCAGCACCTGGCTTGGGCTTACACTCCATCTTCCGAACTTCACGGTTCCCTTGATCTGGCTGCCCACCACGGTCATCCTGGCGGCGCTGCTGTCCACGCCACGAAAGCGCTGGTGGATTTGGATTCTGACGGTCGCGATCACGCATGTGGCGGTAAACACACTGTTGAACGTGTTTCTCGTGCGTCAGGTGGTTACGCTCGCACACGATGTGCTGCTCGCATTGCTGATCGCCGGCGTCCTGCGCCGCTACACATCCGGGCAGCTCCAAGTCACAACGCTGCGTGGGGTGGCGGTGTTACTTGTCACAGCGGTAGGCGTCGCCCTGCTGATTCCGTTCGGCATTTCGATCGTCTACGCCGCCGTTGTATCACCAGATTCGTTTTGGAGCGCTTGGTGGTTGAGCGCCTTTCCAAATACGCTGGCGTTTCTCACGGTACTGCCGGCTATCCTGCTGTCGATTCAGAACGGGCCGACCTGGCTGCGCGAGTTATCGCGCCCGCGCGCAGCCGAAGTGCTCGTCTTTGCGCTGCTACTACTGTCCTCGAGCCTGGTGATCTTTCGGTTCTTGCCCGCTGACCCGGCAAGCGGCGTCAGCATTCGGTTTGGGTTGCTGCCACTGCTGCTTTGGGCTGCGGTGCGGTTTGGCCCTGGCGGGCTCAGCCTTGCGCTGACGGCGAGTTGTGTGATAGCGATGTGGAGCACGACACTTGGCTACGGGCCATACCTCCAGGCCTCACCTGTTCAGAATACACTCAATCTTCAGTCAGAGTTTATCGCGCTGGCAGCGCCGCTCATGCTGCTCGCCGCGCTGATAGCGCAGCAGCAGCGGGCCGAACGCAAGCTTGTGGAGCTGAACGCCCAGCTTGAAAGCCGTGTCGCCGAGCGGACTGCGCAGCTGACGGTTGCCAAGGATCGCGCCGAATCGGCGAATCGCGCGAAGAGCACGTTTCTCTCGACCATCAGCCACGAACTGCGCACGCCGCTGCACACCATCATGGGCTACAATCGGCTGAATGTGAGCGGCCCAGCACTGCCGCCAGCCCAACACAAGAATGCCGTGATCGTGCAGAATAGCGCCGAGCACCTGCTGACCTTGATCAACAGCGTGCTCGATCTTTCGCGAATTGAAGCAGGCCAGACTCCGCTGCTCACAACCACCGCAGATATTCCCCAACTGCTCGACGGCCTGGTCGATATGTTCCGCTTGCAGGCTGAGTCAAAGGGGCTGTATGTGCGCCGCCTGCGAACTTCAGATGTGCCAGCATATGTGTTCGTCGATGCCGTCAAGCTGCGTCAGGTGCTGATCAACCTCCTTGGCAACGCCGTTAAATTCACCGAGACTGGCGGTGTTACCCTGGCCGTATGCTGTGAGCGGGATGAGCCGCAGCCTGAGACGGACGAGCCGCCAACCGTTACGCTTGTGTTCGAAGTAACCGACACCGGCCCGGGGATTACGCCGGATGAGCAGCAGCAGATGTTCGAGGCGTTCGTCCAGACACGCGCAGGGCAGCGCTTGGGCGAAGGTTCGGGGCTTGGATTGGCGATCAGCCGGCATTTTGTGGGTTTGATGGGCGGTGAGTTGCGTGTGCGCAGCAACGCCGGGTACGGTACGATGTTTGCGGTCCGTATTCCTGTACAGGTAGCACAAATCGATGATATACCTCACGGCGAAACCTTAGGTCGGGCGACGGCGCTTGCGCCGGAGCACGCGGCGTATCGGGTGTTGGTTGTGGACAATCACCACGATAACCGGCGGCTGCTGACGAGCTTTCTTGGGTCACTCGGCTTGAACGTTCGCGAGGCGCGCGATGGCGAAGAGGCGCTTGCGGTTGGCGAGGCCTGGCAGCCGCAGTTGATTTTTCTCGACCTGCGCTTGCCACGCATGAGTGGTGGCGCTGTGGCGAAGCAGATTCGTGAAACAGCAGCCGAACGGCCAGTTATCATCGCGCTGAGTGCGAGTGGCTTTGATGAGAATGACACCGAAGCCTATGCGGAAGAATTCGACGATTTCATGCGCAAGCCATTTCAAAGCAGCGAGATCGCCGAAGCCCTCCACCGGCATCTTGGCACGGGCCTACGCAATGCCACCACCTCGGCGCAAGCTGCCCACGAGCTACGCACAATGCTTGACATGAGCGCGCTGGCCAGCCTGCCAGATGATCGACTTGCAACGCTTGAACGCATGAGTATCGCGGGCAATCCGCAGCAGATCGCCGCCGCGATCAGCGCGATCGCGCCGGACAATGCGGAGCTGGCCGCAGCCTTGCAAACCATGGCCGACCAAGTGGCGTTTGATCTGATTCTGGAGGCGGTGCGCAGCGCACAAAAGGCCAAGGGTAGCGATGAACCAGCATGAGCCGCCCAGGATTGGGCAACCAGTCGTTCTGGTCGTCGACGACGACCGCGATAACCTGCGCCTGTTGTCCAGTATCTTGAGCGCACACGGATATTTAGTTCGCCTCGCACCGAGCGGCGAGTTCGCGCTGGAATCCGCGCGCAGCGCGCCGCCAGACCTGATCCTGCTCGATATCGAACTGCCTGATACCGACGGCTACGCCATCTGCGAACTGTTGAAGCGCGACCCGCACACATCCTCGGTACTTGTGATTTTCCTCAGCGCGCGGCAAGCGACATTCGATATCGTGCGCGCCTTTGCGGTTGGGGCGGTCGATTTTATTACAAAACCATTTGCCGCCGAGGAAGTCCTGGCGCGCGTGCGCGTCCATCTTTCGGTGCAACAGCTCCAGCGGCAGCTTCAGCAGCATGTGCTACAGCTCCAGCGCGAGGTCGGCGAGCGCGAGCGCGCTGAACACACGCTGCGCGAACGCGAACGCCAGATTCGCAGTATTGGCGACAATCTATCGAATGGATTTATCTACCAGCTTACCCAGCATGCCGATGGCACACTCGAATTCTTGTATGTGAGCGGCGCAGTTGAGCGCATGACCGGCTACACCGCCGAGCAACTTAGCACGCACGCGGCATGGGAAATCGGCACCATCGATGAAGCCGACCAGCTGTTCTACACCGCCGCAGTGGCCGAATCGGCGCGCAACCTGACTGTCTTTGAGTTCGAAACCCGCCAGCAAAAGGCCGACGGCAGCCTGCACTGGGTGCAGTTCTACTCGACCCCGCAGCGCCTGCCAGATGGTTCGACCGTTTGGGATGGCATCTGCATCGATATAACGCCACGCAAGGAGCTGGAAGCGGCGTTGAACGAGCGCGAGGAGCAGTTTCGGCTTACGTTCGAGCAAAGCCCGGTCGGCGTTGCTATGATCACGCTTGACCACCGCTTCATCCGCGTGAATGACACATTTTGCACGATCACGGGCTATTCGCGCGAGGAACTGCTGACGCGCAACTTCGAGTCGATCACGCATCCCCATGATCGCGACGCACATCTTGTGTTCGTTTCTCAGATTGCAAGCGGCGAGATCGAGCAATACAAAGTCGAGAAGCGCTACCTACACAAGCAGGGCCATTCCGTTTGGGTTACTGTCCATGGCCGAATCGTTCGCGATGCGCAAGGCCAGCCATTGCACTACCTGGGATTGATCGAGGATATCGGTGCGCGCAAGCAGGCCGAAGCGGCGCTGCAATCCAGCCAGGAGCGCTATCAGCGGCTGTTCACCTCCAGCGCCGACGCGATTGTTATCCTGGATGGCAATGGAGTGTTGTTCGAGGCCAACACGGCTGCGGCTGATCTGTTTGGCGTTCCCTATTCCACGTTGATCGGCACGCACGCCAGCACAGTACGGGCGTCGGATGGGCCGAACACCGACAGCCTTTTCAATCGGTATCTTGCGGGTGGCAACGACCGCGGCGAGTTCTCGTTCACACGGCCGGATGGCACACGCCGGATCGCCCAATACAGCGCTGCACAGATCGGGCCGCAGGTGCATCAGGCCATCCTGCGCGATATCACCGGCCAAAAGGCTGCTGCCGCCGAGCTTGAGCGCGCCCGCCTGGCCGCCGAAGATGCCACCCGCGCGAAATCGGAGTTCGTTGCGCAGATCAGCCACGAAATCCGCACGCCCATGAACTCGGTGATTGGCCTGACGACGCTGCTGCTTGCTTCGCCGCTTACCCCAGCCCAGCGCGACGATGTGGAAACCATCCGGCGAAGCGGCAGTGTTCTGCTGACGCTGATCGACGACATCCTCGATTTCTCCAAGATCGAAGCGGGCAAGCTGGCCTTGGAGTATCACCCGTTTTCGCTGCGTGAGTGCCTCGAGGAGGCGCTCGACTTGCTTGCGCCGCTTGCCGATGCAAAGCAGCTTGCGTTGAGCTATTCCGCCGATTCATTGGTACCAAATGAGTTCGTCGGCGACCACGCGCGCCTACGTCAGATTCTGGTCAACCTGCTTTCGAACGCCGTTCGCTTTACCGAGCGCGGCGAAATCGTGGTCACGCTTGCGGGAACGCCCGCCGCCTCGGCCTCCGACGACACCTCAACCTGGAATATCACGATCGCGGTGCGTGACACGGGGATTGGTATCTCACCATCACAGCTTCACCGCATCTTCCAGCCGTTCGCGCAGGCCAGCGCCGCAACCACTCGCCGTTATGGCGGCAGCGGGCTTGGCCTGACTATCAGCCGCCAACTGGCCGAGCAAATGGGTGGTCGGATTCAGGTGGCGAGCACACTTGGCGCAGGGTCGGTATTCACGGTCGAGGTGGCTGTGGCTGCGACCAACGCCCCGCCGCCAGCGTATCTTTCGCCAATCCAGCCTGTGCTGGCGCAACGGCGTGCGCTGCTGATCGCCGACACGTCCGCTCATGCCGAGGCGATCACGCGCCAACTGACAAGCTGGCGCATGGTGCCGATCGTGTTTGCCGCTGCTCACGATGCGCTCGCCTGGCTTCAGGCTGGTCAATCGACCGACGTTATCCTGATTGCGTGTGATGGCGCGAATGCGACCGATATCACGCTGGTCGACCAGCTACGGGCTGCCGCTGGGCGGGCCGAGCTGCCAGTCGTGCTGTGGTCGGCTGCGTCGCAGCGCAGCAAACTGCGGGGCAATGCCGATCCCGGCAGCACCGCCTTGCTGTCGCCCCCGATCCGCCCAGGCACACTCCACGAGATATTGCTGCGGCTGCTGCGTGGCAGCGGCGATGCACCTGCTCCACGAACGGATCACTTCGACGAAACAATGGGCAAACGCCATCCGTTGCGTATTCTGCTGGCCGAGGACAACGCCACGAATCAGCAGGTGGCGCGGCGGCTGCTCGCCAAGCTTGGCTATCAGGCCGATATCGCGGTCAATGGTCTCGACGTTCTAGAAGCGCTCAAGCGCCAATATTACGATCTGGTGTTCATGGATATCCAGATGCCAGAGATGAGCGGAACCGAGGCGACGAACTATATTCGTACCTTTTGGCCACCAGAGCGCCAGCCGCAGATCGCGGCGATGACCGCCTATGCCTCGGAGGAAAATCGCGCCTGGTTGCTGAAGATCGGCATGGACGATTACATCCGCAAACCAGTGCATACCAAAGAGTTGGTGCGGGTGCTGCAATCGGTCACGCCACGCACACACGGCGAGATTCGGACACCTGAGGCCCGTGCGCCCACCATTATAGAACCAGTGCTCGATACCGGGCTGTTCGCCGCATTTCTGGCCAGCGTGAGCGACAATGACTCGGCGGCCGATGCGGCGTTTATCGACAGCTATCTCGCGGATATGGACGCTCAGATACACGAACTGCGCGCCGCGCTTTCCAGCGCGGATTTCGTGCGTGCGATGCGGATAGCGCATACTTTGAAGGGGTTGAGCAGCCAGCTCGGCGCAATGGATCTTGCGATCGGCTGGCGGCGCATCGAGGCAGCGGGCGAGCAGGGCGACTGGGAGGCAAGTGCGGCACTGCTGCTCAAGGCTGAAGGTTTATATGCCTCAGCAATGCAGACACTGGCGCAGTACCGTCTTGAATCCGGCATAGCGAGCGCGCCATTGTAGCTTGGTGCATGGAAAGGCTATCTTTTTTGTTTCGGTTTTGGCGCTTGCGCCAAAAACCGAAACAATGATGAGGTATTTCCACGCCCGCCGCAGGCGAAATGAACGCGCTTGGGCAACTGCGTAACTCCTAAAAGAAAACTCAGATAAACAGTGGATTTGTTTGTTGTTCTTTTTTCTGGCGACGCCAGAAAAAAGAACAACAAACTGTACAACTTTTATTTGGGCTTTCTATAAAGCCCGGAGGCACCTACCAATGAGCATCCGTATCCTGCTTGTCGAAGATAACGACCCACTGCGCGACTGGTTGGCCCGCATTTTGGATCGCGCTGGGCATGCGGTGACACAGGCAGCCGATGGCGAGCAAGCGCTGACGCTGCTTCAGCAGACTGGCGAGCACCGCGTGCCGTTCGATGTGGTGATTACAGATATTATGATGGGCGATGTCGATGGAGTCAGGGTAACCCAGGCAGCGCGCAGCCTAGAGAACACACCAGAAGTGATCTTGCTGACCAGCCACGGCAGCATCGAAACGGCGTCCAAAGCGATCCGCCTCGGCGCATTCGATTACATGCAAAAGCCAATTCAGCCGCATACCCTGTTATCGCAGGTGACAGCGGCGGCGGCGCTGCGGGCGGAACGACTACGCCAGGCCGATGAAGCGGCAGCTTGGCGAGCAGTTGCGGACGTTGTCAACAAAGTCCAGCCAAACGAGGCACCCGCTGCGACTGGAGCGGTTGCAGCAAAACCTGAGCGCTACCTGGCTGTCGGGCAGTTGCATGTCGACACCCAGCGTCGCGAGGTCTGGTTCGATCGGGAGCAGGTAGCCGTTACGCCGATCGAGTACACCATTCTCGTGAGTCTGGCCGAAGCTTCAGCTGTGGTCATGACCTATGGCGAGCTGGTTCAGCGGACGCACGCGATTGCGGTGAGCGAGCGCGAGGCGTATGGCTTGTTACGAACGCATGTACGCAACTTACGGCATAAGATCGAACGTAGCTACCTGATAAGTGTACGCGGTGTTGGCTATATGCTCGATGCTTCTGCTCAGGCCGAAGACGATGTACGTGCGCCTGGCGGCTGAAGCCGCTGGCTGGCGTAACGAAGCCCGCCTGCGCGGGCTAAAACATCGTCTTCAGCCCGCGCAGGCGGGCTTCGTCTAGATAGCCCGCGCGTTCACGCGCCGGGCGGGTTCAACGGGTTCGCTCATGCGGCGTGAGCAACAGCTGAAGTTGCGGCGCGAAGTGCGACAGGTCGGCAGACAGCGTGATGCTACCGGCAAATCCCCGCTCCTGCCACAGGCTCTGCGATTCATCGTCGCGCTCGACAAGTGCGACGACCGGGCAGGTTATTCGGTGTGCTCGTAGCGCAGCAATAGTTGCCACGCCGTCCATACCCCGCAGATACGGGTTCAGCAGCACCACCTGTGGCAGCACAGCAAGCGCGACCCGCACTGCATCGCCGCCATTCGACACCGCGTGAATCTGCCAGACAGCTCTTTCTCTCAGGAGCAGCTCGATCGTCGCACGAATCGCAGCATCGGCATGAACAAGGATAGCTATCAGGGGTTCGGTGTTTAGCATGGTTGAATACTCACGATTTGCCGGGATTGCGCTTAGGTGCTTGATCCTAGAGCAAAAGGTGTGCCTCAATCCGTGGCAATAGCATCGGGCACAGCGGCAACGGTTGCGCGCTGCACCAATGCTGCCATGTCGCTGCGCTGCAGCCCAAACCAAACAAATACCGCGCAAACGAGGCAGATACCAGCCATGAGATAAAGCACCTGTGCGAACGCGATTGTGTATGACATGTGATACCCGCTGATCAGCTGATCGAGCCGGATTCTCGACGCTTCCGGCAAGCTGATGGCCTCGAGCCGCAGGGCGACATTCAGCGCCCCGAGCGCCTGCTCGACAAGAAGCTGTGGCGTGCCCGCAGCTTCAAGCTGGCGGATGTAGTGGCTTTGGCCGAAACCAACCAGCAGCGCGGCGGGCAATGTGCCGCCAAGAACACTGCCAATCAACCCGGCACCATTACTGATTGCCGCATTGGCCCCTGCACTCTCGCGCTGCACGGCGATAAAGAACAGCGTCGTCCAGGCGGTCGCGACAACCATGTAGCTCATCATCAGCAGCATCATTGGTATGACGAACCACCAGTAGGATGCCCAGGTTGCGCCGGCTGCCGTGATCGACGCGGCGACGGCCATGACCAGCAGGCCGCTGCTGATCAGAACCCGCGCATCGAGCCGCTGCTGGAAGCGCGCCACCAGGCCAATAACGATCAGAACCGCTGGCAAGGCCGGTGCAAGCGCAAATGTCGCGATCACTGCGCCGTAGCCGCGCGCGATCCCAAAGAAGCCGAACAGCTGGAGGAAATAGCCCACGAGTACCATGTTCATCAACGCACCGACGACCAGCACAACCGAAAGCGCGCGGCGGCGAATTGGCGAACGGCGTCCAGTGCTGCGTCGCGCGTGTCGCTCATACCAGACCAACCAGCCAACGCCGAGCAGACCGACGAACAGTGCGGCAAGCGCAACCAAACGCGCCCAACCAGTTGGGCTGTTTGCGCCAAGCGCAGCGTATAACAAGACCAACAATACTGTTGCCCAGACTACACTGCCGATGGTGTCGATGCGCCGGTGCTCCCCAGCCATTGTGCTCTCGGCGATGTGGCGCAACGCCATGAAGATGCCAAGGCCGGTGGCAGCAATTGGCATAACAAACATGGCTCGCCAGCCAACGAGTGGGTCGAGCACCACCCCCAAAAGCGGCGACAGCAGGCTGCCAATGCTGAGCGCACCGGTATAGATCAGTAATGCCAACGGCAGGTCGCGCTGATCAGACGAGAGCCGCACCGTGGCAAGCGCGAGTGGTGCCGCCAGCGCGCCAAACCAGGTGCTCAGTGTGAGCAACACGAGTAGCCATTGCCCTGGTGCCAGCAGACACAGGATATTGAGCACGAAATAGCCAGATGTTCCGATCAGCAGCACGCGCCGCCGGCCAAACAGATCGCCGGTAACCCCGCCGATCATCAAAAAGACCACCTGTGGCAGCGCGCCGAGGCTGGCGTAGAAGCGGTAGATGTCATTCTGAGCGCCGAATGCCTGCTCGATTGT
>JACMIM010000917.1 GCA_014381165.1 Roseiflexaceae bacterium | reverse complement strand
CTATCCCCAAGCATGGCTCGACGAACTGCTGGCCGAGGGCGCGCTGTTCGAGGGTTGGTCGCACGAGGCATGCTTTGTGCCGATCGAGCACTACCCGCTCCACCGGCGCATGCAGCGCGATGGCCTAACCCGCGCATGGGGATTTATTCAGCGCACGCTCGACGAACACCAGGCCGAAGCCGCACAAATGCTGGCCCATATTCGGCAGCACGGCCCAGTCATGTCCGCCGATTTTGTGCGCGGCGAGCGGTCGCCACAGTCCGGCTGGTGGAACTGGAAGCTGGAGAAGCGCGTGCTGGAGCTACTATTCGCCACCGGCGAACTGATGATCGCCCGGCGCAAGAACTTTCAGCGCGTCTACGACCTGCGCGAGCGGGTGGTGCCCTGGTGGGACGACGCGCAAACCCCGCCGCTGGCCGAGGTGCTGCGCCAGTTCGCGCTGGAAACGGTTCGTGCGCTTGGCGTGACCACACCGCGCTGGCAGGCCGATTACTTCCGGCTCAAAAAGCCGCACGCGGCGCTGCTGGCCCCGCTTGCCGCCGAGGGTGCGCTGATCGCCGTGCAGATCGAGGGCTTCGCCGAGCAAGCCTACGTTCACCCCAGCAACGCCGCGCTGGCCGAACAAGCTGCGGCGGGCACCCTTACGCCAACACACACCACGCTGCTTTCGCCATTCGACCCGCTGGTATGGGATCGGCAGCGGGCGCTGGAACTGTGGGGCTTCGATTACCGGATCGAGTGCTACACGCCCGCCGTTAAGCGCCGCTATGGCTACTTCACATTGCCCATCCTGTGGCGCGGCGAATTGATTGGCCGACTCGATGCCAAGGCCCACCGCAAGCAGGGCCAGTTCGAAATCAAGGCGCTGCACTTCGAGCCAGGCGTGCCGCAAACCGCCGAACTGCTGGACGATCTCCACGCCGCCATTCAGGATTTCGCCAACTGGCACGACACGCCGCAAGTCGTAGGACGGACGGCTGGAACCGAGGCAACAGCGGCGAGGGGCGATTGACTACACCACTATCCTAGCCTAGCCCCCAGCCCCTAGCCCACTTAACATTTGATAGGAGCCACTGAATCGGGTACAATAGCTTCTGAATATATCATGAACACCAGGTTCAGAAGGGTCTTCCCGGCTATGCCGACCTACGTTTATAAGTGCGATACGTGTGGCGCTCAGTTCGAGCAATTTCAGTCCTTCAAAGATGCTTCATTGACCACTTGCCCAGTCTGTACGGGCGCAATCCGCCGGGTCTTTCAGCCGGTCGGGATTGTGTTCAAAGGCGGCGGCTGGTATATCACCGATAGCCGTAAATCGAGCAGCGCGACAGTCGAAGCGAACAGCGCTGAGGCAAGCGCCAAGAATGGCGAAACCAAAACCGAAACCGCTGGCGAGACCAAAAGCGACGCCAAAGCCGACGCCAAAGCCGATGCCAAAGCCGATGCCAAAGGCGAAAAGACTGCCGCGAGCACGCCTGCTGGTGAGTCGGCGAGCAGTGCGCCAAGCCCCAGTCCAAGTACCACGACACCATAGCACCCACACTACAGGTTTGTTCTCGGGAGGTTGTGCATGGTGGTGAGTAGCCTGAAAACGCTCCGTGACGATATCCGCGCTATCTTCCGCAACGATCCAGCGGCCACCAATATCTTTGAGGTGCTGCTCTATCCTGGGTTGCACGCCACCGTTTCGCACCGCATCGCCCACGCCTTGTGGGTGCGCCGTGCGCCGTTCCTGCCACGCTTGATCTCGCAGCTCGCCCGCTTCTTCACCGGCATTGAAATCCACCCCGGCGCGACGATCGGGCGCGGCTTTTTTATCGATCACGGCATGGGCGTGGTGATCGGCGAAACCACAGAGATCGGCGATTGGGTCATGCTCTACCAGGGCGTCACGCTCGGCGGCACCGGCAAGCAGCAGGGCAAGCGCCACCCCACGATCGAGGATCATGTGATTGTCGGCGTTGGCGCAAGCGTGCTGGGCGATATCACAGTTGGCGAGGGCGCACGCATTGGCGGTGGCGCTGTTGTGGTCAAAGATGTGCCGCCGCATTCGACCGCGATTGGCGTGCCGGCCCGCGTTGTGGCCACCCGCGATCCCCGCACCGGCACCACCCGCCGCGTCGAGGAATTGCCCGACCCCGAAGCCCAGATGCTGCGCGGCCTGCGCCTCAAAGTTCTCGAACTCGAAGAGCGGCTGGGCGATATCGAACATCTGACCAATCACCACCAACAAGAACACCACCTGACCTTCGACGCCCTCTCCGAGCAACTCTGGTCGACGCTTGGCGAAAACGGCAAGGACGACCAGGACGAAGAGTATATGTTGGGCGGCGGCATCTAGTACACGCGCATTGCGGTCTACGAGGTACGCATGTCACGCTCAGGCGAGCAGCGGAACAATGTTCTCAGCACATTCGCCGTACTACGCTGTGGGCGAACACGAGATTCGCCCCGACCAGCGTTGATCAATGATTACAATGGTCGGGGCGAATCTCGTGTTTGCCCGTACTGCCCGCCACGCCCGCACTGCCCGCCACGCCCGCCATACCAGCAGTGCCCGCCACGCCCGCACTACGCCGTGATCACCGAGGTATGGTAGGATACAGCCCATGTCAATTCAAATTTACAATACGCTTTCCCGCCGCAAGGAGCCACTGGAGACGATCGAGCCAGGCCTGGTCAAGATGTATGTCTGCGGCGTCACGGTTTACGATACCGCCCACATCGGCCACGCTATGTCGGCCATGGTCTTCGATGTGGTGCGGCGCTACCTGGAGTATCGCGGCTTCGCGGTTGTCCATGTGGTCAATTTCACCGATGTCGACGACAAAATAATAAACCGGGCCAATGCACTGGGCCGCGACCCCAAGCAGTTGGCCGAAAGCTATGTGGCCGAATTTCTGGACGACCTAGCGGCGCTGCACGTCAAGCCGGCCAGCGCCTACCCGCGCGCCACCGAAACCATGGGCGAGATCACGCAGTTCATCGCCGATCTGATCGCCAAGGGTTACGCCTACGCTGCGGAAGGCGATGTCTACTTCCGCGTGTCGCGCGACGAAGATTATGGTCGTCTGTCGGGGCGCAAGTTGGCCGACATGCTCAGCGGCACGCGCTTCGATGTCGACGAGCGCAAGGAATCGCCCGCCGATTTCGCGCTCTGGAAGGCCGCCAAAGCCGGTGAGCCATCCTGGCCTTCGCCCTGGGGCGAAGGCCGGCCCGGCTGGCATATCGAGTGCTCGGCCATGAATCTCAAACACCTTGGCCCCCAGATCGATATCCATGGCGGCGGCAACGATCTGGTTTTTCCGCACCACGAGAATGAAATCGCGCAAAGCGAAAGCCTGACCGGCCAGACCTTTGCGCGCATTTGGATGCACAATGGCATGCTGCAAATCCAAACCCGCGAGCCAGACGGCAGCTTCAAAATGGAGAAGATGTCCAAATCGCTGGGCAATGTCGTGACCGTCCGCGCGTTCCTCGACGCGCACGAGGCCGACACGCTGCGCCTGGTGGTGCTTTCTAGCTATTACCGCAACCCGCTACCGTTTGGCGAAACAATCGTGGCCGACCAGGAGCGCAAGCTGGCCCGCCTGCGCAGCGCACTGCAACCCGCCACCGGCGCTGCCACCGACACGCCCGCTGCCGCCAGTCTTGGAGAGATCGCCAGTGGTGCGCGCCAGCGCTTTGTCGAGGTCATGGACGACGATTTCAACACCGCCGGTGCGCTGGCCGTGTTGTTCGAGCTGGTCAAGGCGATCAACACCGCCCGCGATAGTGGCGTCGGCGGCACGCCATTCGAGCAGGCTCAAGCGCTGCTACGCGAACTGGCTGGTGTACTCGGCCTGCGCCTGGACGCGCCAACAGCCCCTGCCAACCACGATATCGCCCCGTTCGTCGAGCTATTGATCGAGCTGCGCGCCGAGCTGCGCAAGGTCAAGCAGTACCAACTCGCCGATTCCGTGCGCGATCGCCTGGCCGGCCTGGGTATTATGTTAGAAGATGGGCCGCAAGGCACACGCTGGAAGTTGAGTATGTGACAAGATGACAAAATGACAAGATGACAAAGCACTCGTGTTCATCTTGTCATTTTGTCACCTCGTCACCCTGTCAGGTGGCACATGAGCTGGATAGAACTCGCCGTCGATGTCGATCACGAGGCCGCCGAGCCAGTCAGCGATCTGCTGGCGCACTATGGCTACAATGGCGGGGTCGTGCTCGACCAGCCGATCATACCAGGCACCGAGGGGTCGGAATTCAGCTTCGACGAACAGCGCCCGGTGACACTGCGCACATTCATTCCCGCCGACCAGTGGACCGAAGAGGCGCGCAGCCGAATCGAGCAGGCGCTCTGGCATCTTGGCCGCATCCGCCCGGTCGGCGAGCTGCGCGTCAGGCCACTGGAAGAGCAGGACTGGGCCAACGCCTGGAAGCAGCACTACAAGATTCAACGCATCGGCCAGCGCACCGTGATCGTGCCCTCGTGGCTGGAGTACGCGCCGAAAGACGGCGATATCGTGCTGCGGCTCGATCCGGGCATGGCCTTTGGCACCGGCCTGCACCCGACGACGCAGCTCTGCCTGATCTTTCTGGAGCAGTACCTTGCGCCAGGAATGCGCGTGCTCGACCTTGGCTGCGGCTCGGGCGTGCTGGCGATCGCCGCCGCGCATTTGGGCGCGAGTAGCGTGCTCGGGTTGGACACCGACCCAATCGCCACCGACGCGACGATGATTAACGCACAGCTGAATGGTGTCGAAGCCATTGTGCAGGCGGCCACCGGCAGCCTTGGCGCGGGCAGCCAGTTTGGCCACTGGCTGGGCGTGCCGACTGCCGAGGAAAGCCCTGCGGCCGTCACGGTCGCACCCGATGGCGGCTACGATCTGCTGGTCGCCAATATCATCGCCAAGGTGCTGGTCGCGGTCGCCGCCGACATGGCCCGCGCGCTCAAGCCCGGCGGCCTGCTGATCAGCTCCGGCATCATCGCCGAGCGCGAGGACGAGGTGGCACTAGCCTATGCCGCCGCTGGCCTTGAGCGCATTGCCCGCCGCCAGCAGGGCGACTGGGTCGGGTTGG
>JACMIM010000916.1 GCA_014381165.1 Roseiflexaceae bacterium | reverse complement strand
TACTGGCGTTCTTGGTGTTTGGGCCGATGGTGGACATCAAAAGCACCCTGATGTTCACGAGTACGTTTCAGCGTCGTACCGTCGCACGTATGATTGTGTTGATCGCCGCGCTGGCTGCATCGAGCACAATTCTGATCAATTTATATGGCTAAATCAGCATTCATGGAAGCGGAAGATCGCCCGATTAACTGGCCGGCCATGCTCGAAACCGGGCTGCTCGTGATTACCGCCGCCCTGCTGCTCACCAAAGTCAGCCGTGGCGTGATGATCTATTACATTCACCCGCGCTATAACTGGCTGGTCATCGCCAGCGCGCTGGTGCTGCTCGGCATCGCCGGGGTACGCATGCAGCGCATCTTTGTCGAGCGTCCTGAGCGCCTGGTGGGCCGTTTGCCGATGTACTTTCTGCTCGCATTGCCCCTGCTCTTCGGCACGTTCATTCCGGCCCAGCCACTCGATGCGAGCGCGCTGGCAGGCCGAGGCGTTGATGCGCTTGGGGTTGGCAACAGCCGTTGGGCGAACACGGCGGCAAGCGGTGACACACGTGCCTGGAACCTGCTGCAATGGGTCAGCGCGCTGAGTGTTGACCAACGCGCGCCGGCGGGAGAAGCTGTGCTGGTCGATGGCTTTGTGGTTCGCCCACCAGAGCTTGACGATGCGTCGACATTTTACGTCGCCCGCTATGTCGTAACGTGTTGTAGTGCCGATGGCTCGGGCGTCGGCTTGCCCGTGATTTGGCGCGATAACCAAGCGCTGGCCGACAACAGTTGGGTCAACATCGAAGGCACGATTGGCGTGACAACGATCAATGGAACCGAGCGACCAGCGATCATTGCTCAACATATTACGCCGATCGAGCAACCGGCGAATCCCTATTTATATCCATAGTCACAGGCACGCCTCCCTCAAAGCTGTTGTCGTATGACCAACTGCTTGAACGTGCCGTCTTCGCGCATCAACTCGGCATAGGTTCCCTGCTGCACAACTTGGCCGCCCACCAGGACATAGATCTGATCCGCCTGCATGATCGTGCTGAGGCGATGCGCAATAACAATGCGCGTGGCGTACAACTGCTCCATGCTGCGGGTCACAACTTCCTGCGTTCGGTTGTCGAGCGCGCTGGTTGCTTCGTCAAACACCAGCATGCGCGGCTTGGCGACGATCGCGCGTGCGAGGAGCAAGCGCTGCTGCTGGCCACCGGAAAATGCACTATTGGCCTCGGTCATCATGGTGTGCATGCCCTGCGGCAGCGCCCGGATATCATCATCTAAACCAACCGCCGCCGCCGCCGCCCAGGCATCCTCAAGCGTTGTGAGCGACAACCCAACGATGGTCTCGAGCAAAGAACCAGGCATGGGTGCGTCGTGCTGAAGCACAACACCGATCTGCCGGCGCACAACTGTGAGATCGAGATCGGCCAGATTCTGCTGATCGTAATACACTGCCCCAGTCTGCGGCGCGTCGAACCCGAGCAAAAGCCGCAGCAAGGTCGATTTGCCCGATCCAGAAGGGCCGACGATGGCCACAAACTGGCCAGGGCGAGCCGTGATCGACACATCGTGCAAAATAGTTGGGCAATCCGGCTGATAGCGAAATGTGACGCGGCTGAACTCGATCGCGCCCATCAGCTCGCCCGGATCGCGCCGCGTTGGGGCAATCTCTGGCCGCGTGGCGACCAATGGCTGTTGTTGGGCAAACAATGCGCCGACTCGTGCAAGTTTGTAGAAGTTGATGCTTACCGCCAGCAGCGCGCCGAGCATGGTGTTGAAGGCCGCGCTGAATGCCAGAAAAGTGCCAGTTGCGTAGGATTGCCCATCGCCACGCAGCGCCAGCATGCTGAATATTGCCATGGTGCAAAGCAGCGGGAGCACCGTACTCCAAACCACGAGGGCACAGGTGATCCGGCGGACTTTACGCACTGCCTGTTGCAGTGCGGCAAATGCACTGGCCCAGACGGCAAACGCGCGCGCCTCGGCACCGGCAATACGCAGCTTGGGAATGCTTTGGATGAGCTGCAACACCAACCCAGAAATGTTCGGTAGCCGTTCCTGGACGATTTGCTCATGCCGAAATGCCAGCACGCCAGCAACCAGTGTCACAGCGACAGTCAGGATTGTACATGCAAGCGCAAGCATCGCCAGCCCGCGATCATAGAAAAATAACAGTAGCAGATTGAACAGCGAAAAGACTGCTGGCAACAGCACAGGAATAGTCAGGCTCGAAAGAAAGTGTCGAATCGTTTCGACACCCATCACCCTCGCCGCCAATCCGCCCGCCGAGCGCTGGCGAAAAAATGGCACGGGAAGCTGCAACAAGCGCTCCCAGAGCGCACGCTGAACGGTGCTGCTGACCCGTGTTTCAATCCGTGCCGCTGCGAGGTTGCGCATGACTTGGAACAGCGCAGCCGCGATTGCGACGACGAACAGAATCCCACTCAGCAGGAGAACCTCTTCGCGTTCACCACGCGGCAGCAGCGTGTCGATCATCACCTGTAAGACCATGGGCGGGACGATATTCAACAGCCCGACTACCGCGCCGGCGAGCAAGAGTGCGGCAAGATCGCGGGTGCTTCCAGCGAACCCAAACCGGAGCAACCCACCAACTGTTTGCACATGATCGGGAAGCGGACGGTACAGCGTATGGCCGAATGGTTCGAGCTGCGCTGTGATGGCAGGATTCACCCGTTGGCGCTGGCCGCTCGTGGGGTCAAGCAGGTCGTACTGGCCCACACCGCGTGGCAGCAGTGCAACCGCGTGATGCCCTTCGGCTAGGAATCCCAGCAGCGGGCCATTATCCTGGTTCCACCAGCGGCCACGCAGCGCCACCCGCCGTGTGTGCATGCGCGATGCGCGCGCGATTGCGACAAGCGGGTCGCGCCCAGCAGCACCGAGCTGCCGCCCGTGCGGAACCTGGATCGCGATGCCAGCCGCGCCGCCGACGGCGCGACACGCGGAAACAAGCTGTTCGCCAGGTTCAGCTGGCTGGGCCAGCTGGGGCGGGGTGCGCGAAAGCACAGCGGCGATCCGCTGCAATGACAACGCCATGGTTTGGTGGTTCAGCTCGGCGCTCTGGTGCAGCCGAACCCGCTCGGCGGCCTCGCGCTGCTCGAGCTGTTCGTGCAGCGCCGCCAGCATCGTTTGATGGAACAGATCGAGGCTGCCCCACACCCGCACATCACGAATATATCTGGCCGTCGCAACAGCCGAAAGCTGGCTGGTGCCCAGCGACTGAATCCACGCGCCACTGGCGAGCGGAAGTGGCAACCCGCTGGCGAGGCGCGCCGAGCGAAACCCAGCAAAGCACGCTTCGCCCGCGATGAGCTGCGTCCAAAGAACGCCGTTTACTGGCCGTGCACTCTGCTGATCCTCTAGCGCGAGTACAGCCTCGGCTGGTAGCGCTCGGCTGTGTTGCACTGGCGCGTTCGCCGTCAAGCTTGCCGACAGCTGTTCCACCCAGCGGTCGAGCCAGCCGCAAATTTCATGCTGGCGCGCTGGCTGATTGGCTGCATCGCGAAGCTGCGCCAGCGGCAAAACCAGCAACTCGGTGCCAGGTGTGGCGCGCCCAAAGAGTGTGAGCTGCGGCGTGCGCGCAATGCCGAAAAGCGCCTCGCCCACACCAACCCGAAACATCCGTTGGATCGGCGATGCTGGCCCGCTTGCCTGCACCGATTGCATGAATACATCGATGTTGCCGGACTTCACGAGCCAAACGGTGTCCTCGCCATGCAGCGAAAGCGGCTGATTCCCTTTGAGCATCAGGTTGTGTTCGTGTCCATGCATGGCTGGCTACTCCGAGCTGATTAACTGAACATAGCGGCCACCAAGCGCGACCAATTCCTCGTGGGTGCCGCGCTGGATGATTTTGCCACGGTCGAGCACAATGATCTCGTCGCAATCACGAATAGTGCTCAAGCGATGCGCGATAATCAGGCAGGTGCAGCCACGCTGACGCAGCCGGTCGTCGACGAATATTTCGCTTGCGGAATCAAGCGCGCTGGTAGCTTCGTCGAGCACAAGCAGACTGGGTTGGCCAACCAGCGCGCGTGCGATCTCAAGCCGCTGGCGTTGGCCACCGCTCCAATTACGGCCACCTTCGACCACCAAACTGTCATAGCCGAGTGGCCGCGCGACGATATCCTGGTGAATGTGCGCATCCTGCGCGGCGGCGACAAGCGTTGCTTCTGGCACCGTGGAATCCCAAAGCGTCAGGTTATCGCGAACCGTACTTTCAAAAAGGAAAATATCCTGGCTCACCACCGCAAATGAATGGGCAAGCTGTTGTCGGGGCACCTGTTCGACAGGAATGGCATCAAACAAAATCTCGCCCGACCATGGGCGCTGTAGCCCCGCAACCAGCCGAGCGATCGTCGATTTGCCGCTGCCGGAGCCGCCCACCAGTGCAATACGATCGCCAGGCCGCAGCGTCAGGTTGAACTTGTCGATCAATGGCGGTTCGAGTCGGTTATACCCAAACGAAACGTTGCGCAATTCAAGATGCCCACTCAACTTCCCACTCGCCGCTTCCGGCCTGCGTTGTGCTTCCTCCGCAAGCCGTTGTGCGATGGGATGGCGCAAGACATCTTCAAGCCGCTTGAGGTCGCTGCCTGCTTCCTGGAACATGCCGCCGAGCGCAACCAGCGTGTTCACTGGCGTCAGAAAGCTCAACATCAGTGCTTGAAATGCGGCCAACATGCCAACCGTGAGCTGGCCGTCGATCACACGCAGCGCACCAACCGCGAGAATAACCGTTGTGTTGACCGCGAGCAAAAGCGGCGGCACAATCGCCAGCAGTTGATTCGAAAGCGTGAGCGATTGCCGGGCATTTTCGGCCTTGGCATAGAAGCCGGCCCAGCGCGCAAAAAAATCCGACTCACCGCCGGTTGCTTTGATCGTTTCGATGCGCTGGATACCTGCGACAGATGTTGCAATGACCTGACCTGCTTCTTTCGCCTGTAGCTGGCTGGCGTCGCTTCGTTGGCGCGAAACGGCGCGAAGCACCGCCAGATTCAGCGCGGCGATCACCACACCCACCAGCGTGAGCACCAGATCATATTGCAGCATGAGCGCCAGATAAAAAACGATCACAAGCAGGTCGAGCAGCGCGCGGGTCAGGCGGTCGGACAACAGCGAGGCCACTCGATCATTGATACCAACGCGCGAGCTGATCTCGCCTGCCGAGCGCTGGGTAAAAAAAGCCGTTGGCAAGCGCAGCACATGCCAAAAGAAAACGCTGGAACTGTGCAGCGTGAGCCGGGTTTCGAGGCGCAGCAAATATTCCTGTTGCAGCCAGGTCAACAGCGCATACACACCTGCGGTAAGCGCCATTCCGGCCAGCAGTGGGGCCACAACATCACTGGCACCGCGAATCAGGTATTCGTCGACAAACACGCGCGTGAACGAGGGGATGACCAATGCTGGTATCACAAGTGCAAGGTTGGCCAAGACAATGTACAGCATGGCCGAGCCAGTGCCAGCCAAACGGCTTTGCAACGCACGCCATGCGGTGAAACGCTCGCCGCCGCGCTGGAACGCCGGCCCTGGCGCGAGCAGCACCATGCCGGCGGTGAATCCGTGCGCGAATTCGGCTGCGCCGATGCTGCGCGGCCCTGTCGCCGGGTCATTCAGATAGACCGTTGTGTCGCTCCAGCCCTCCAACACCAAAAAGTGATTGTTCCAACTGATGATGCATGGGCACATCGCAGGCTCGAACTGATCGATTTCGACGACGCGCTC
>JACMIM010000915.1 GCA_014381165.1 Roseiflexaceae bacterium | reverse complement strand
TCGTGCGATCCCATTCATCCTCGGACATCGTTTCGACCGTACCGTAGGTTTGAATGCCTGCATTATTAACGAGAATATCCAGGCCACCAAATGCCTGCACCGCTTGCGCCACAAGCCGCTCGGCGTCGGCTGCCAGTGCGACGTTTGCATGGGCAAACAGCGCCCGCCCGTTCGCCGCCGTGACATCGTCCACACACGCTTGCCCTGCCACGGCATCCAGATCGGCCACAATCACCGCCGCGCCTTCGCGAGCGAAGGTGCGAGCGACCGCTGCGCCAATACCGTTGGCCGCGCCGGTGACGATAGCAATTTTATCGCGTAGTTCCATACGATAATCCTTCTTATTTGCCGTGCAGCGTGCCGTCGGCATCGACGCTGCTGATTGTTGGCATAGCGTGGAACGCGGTTGCCGTAAGCCGGGTGGAAACAATCTGCCCTGGTTGCAGAACAAGCTGGGTGCCACGGGCGGTCGCTTCGGCGAGGCCAGCAGTTGGCATGCTAGTCCATGGTTCGAGCGCAACGGTGTACGCGCGGCCCCACCACGGGTAGCCGCGCCCGCTGCCGAGTTCTTGCCAGAGCCACAGATAGCGAAACACTGCGCTATCCCAACGCACCGCCACACCGATAGTTGTTGCTGGGTTCGTAATTGCGTACCACGCTGCGCCATCAAACTCGCTCAGATAGGCCATCTCGCGCCCGCTCGCAGTCTCGCGTGGTGGCACGACCGACAGGTCGAGTGGTCCACCGTTCGCACCGACAACATTGGGCCACAGCCTGCGTTGGTCAACCTGAGCGCGGCGTGGCGTGAAGCCATCCATGTCACGTTCGACCACAACCTGGCGGGCCGACGTGGCGATCGTCGCGCCTTCGGTCAAGAACGGCAGGCCAAAGGCGATATGGTGGCCCCACATCACATCCAGTGGCTCGGCGGCCTCATTTATAAGCCGTTCGTCGAAGGTCAGCACGGCGCGCCCATGTTCCAGTGTCATGATTCGTTCAAGTCGAAGTGGCGTTCGCAGGGCGCGCACGGTGCAGCGCAGCGACACCCGTTCGGGCGAATCTTCCAGCACCTCGCAGGCCCATGGCACCAGGCAGACTTCGCCGTGTTGGCCGTATTCTACACCACGATGCGTTGCAGGCGCGCCACCGTTGGGCAAAATCTCCTGCCAGCCGCCGACATAGTAGTCTAGAAACGTGCCGCTTGGCGAGGCGACTGAAGGACGCTCATGTGCCGGGTTGCGCAGTTCGCCCCAACGAGCCAGCAGGTCTAGGTCGCGTGGCTTGTAGCGAAACTCGACGATCTCGGCTCCACGGTCGAGCAGCACCATAACGCGCAGCAGATCGTTTTCTAACACGGCGGCGCGCATCCCGCGCAACGTCCACTCGTCAGACACGCGGCAGCCGTGGGTGTGAACGGAGGTATGCGGCATCGAGATCTCCAGTGCGACTTCTGTATGTACCCATTACCGCCAACCAAGCGCTTCGAGCGGCATTGCCGTTTGAAGCGCCGCCTCGTCGCTTAGAATGCCGGGGCTGAAGAAACGGTAGCGCAGCCGAATGTGGCCACGCTGGCTGGTAGCAAAATTCGTGTGCCAATAATGATTGACTGGCATCGAGGCCAGAAAGCCATTCCATTCATACGGCTCGGTTTCCCAGCGATTGTAGTTCAGTTGGTTGGTCATCACGAGCGGCGCATCGATTGGCAGCCACAGCAATTGTTCGCTATTCGCGGTGGTGATGCGGGCGGCACGCTGAATGGTGTAATAGGTCGAGCAAGTGCCGGGAAGCTGACCGCCTGCCGCGTGGCTGCCGGGCTGAAAAAAGCCGCCGCCGGTTTCGAGGTCGAGACGCCCGTTTGGTACTGCAAATGGAAAGGCAACATATGCCGCTTCCGGCACGTCGCTCCACAGCTTGTCCCACGCCAGTACCAGCTCGACCAGCGGCAGCGCGTGGTACAAGCGCCAGTGGATGCCGACGCTGCCGATCTGGATAGCCTCGCCGTGCAGTACTAGTTCGTCGAAAACTGGCCCGGTGGTGTAGTGCGGCACGCCAGCGAAAGCGAGTGTGGCATGGGCAAAAACCGACGTATTGCCCATGCGCTGCCGTAGCTGCTCAGAAGCCACGTCGAGTGCAACAAAACGGGCGGTATTGTGTGTCGCCTCACGCCCAAGCGGGTGAACGACCGCTTCGTGAACAAGCTGTCCAAAGCCATACTGGTGGTTGGAATCAACCCACTCGCGCCCGGTGCGCTTGTCGTACAAATTCGCAAGCCCACCAGTCTGCGGATCCACTGTTACTTGCCACGCAGCGTTTGCCAGTGTTTGTGGCTGGGATTGTGACACGGACTGTACCGTGTTGCGCACGCGGTAGGATCTTAGCCCAGCGCTGTACGGGGGAAGCGCGGCAACAAACTGCGCAAGCTCGGCGCGGTCGCGCTGAAACGGAATGCCAGTACCGCGCTCGTCCACCAACTGTTGTGTCGCCGGGTCAAGCTGCATGTCGCCCGCAGCAAAAGACAGCACGCGCGGCGTCGCAAGAACTTCCGCCGTGTGAGCAAACAGCGCGGTTTCATCTGATGGCGGAACTAGGGCACGAAGCGCACTGCCAATCGCTTCGTCAAGGTACATCTCGGCGCGGTGAAAGGTCAGCGCCTTAGCCGCGCCCTGATACTCGTTCAGCGGCGAGGCAGGCTGCGTGGATGTCGACCAGGCGTTCCACGTATGTTCGACCGCCAGCCGTTCCTGTTCGAGCGCTGTCGCGAGGTGGGCGGCTGCGCCCGCGTGGTCGCTCTGATCAACTACCGCCACAGCGTCGGCCCGCCGCCGTTGGGTGCGCCGCGCCTGCGCGACGAGTGCGGTTTGCGAGCCGAGGCCATGCGCCCAGTGATCAGGCCATGCGACTTGGTATGTCGGCCACGCGCCATGCTCGCGCTCGGCCAGTGCCGCAAACCATTCACTCAAGGTGGCGGTACGCATTGTTATTTCGGTATGTTCGGCGTTCCAGCGCGCAATGACCTCGCACCAGCGCCCGTCGGGCGGGGCGTTGTCGACAAAGAAGCCACCCGTGCTCAGGAGGACGATATCATATGGGTAGCCATCGGCATCGATGCGCTCCAGATAGCGCGGTACTTCGCGCACGGCGCGGCTGTAGAGATGTTCTACGCTCAAGCGGTCAGTTTCGAGAAAATAGCGCGTCTTGTCGGTGTGGAACGGGTGCGGGCTGGACACGCCCAGCATGTTGCCGAGCAGGTAATGTTCGTTCAGCCAGTGCAGCACGGTTCCGCCCTGCGGCCCCTGCCACCAAAACGCTTGCGGAATACGAACCGGCGCATTGGGCCGAAACAGCTGCGGCTCGTCAAGCTGCCAATGATAATGAACGCTGCCGCGCCGTCCAAGTGGGTCGGTGCCGCTATCGATATGAACCTGGCTACAAAAATAGGGGATGTTTAGTTCGGCCAGAATATCGGCCACCGCCCACGGCCAGCCGTTGATATCGCAGTGAAGTGCGCAGCGCAGCGGCAGCTCGTGCTGGCGGCAGTAGCCGACGACCCATGCGAGGCTACGACGGTAGGCATCGGCGTCGATCAGATCGGTGAAATGCAAATAGGTAGCCGTCATCTCGATCTGGCCCGCGCGCACAAAGTGTAGAAATTCGGCTTCACGCGCAGGCCGCTGGGTGAGATAGTGCTGCACCTGCCAGGCTGTCTCACATGTCCACTTGAAACGTGTCGGTTCGGGTTCGCGTTCGCTTTGGCGGCACAGATCGAGCACCTGGTCATAGTGATCGAGGTACATCAGCCGGATCTGTTCCTGAGGATGTGTATAGCCAATATCGGTGTGCGCCGATTGCATCACGTAGATTGTACGCGGCGTCGTCATAGCTGAGCCTTTGCGATGGTCGAAGCTGAGAACGGCAGTTCCACCTCGGTTGGCGTGCGCCGGTGCGCGGCCGTGTCAAGTACGAACCATAGTATCCCACGCTGGAAGCGGCGGGCCTTGTCGATCACAGTACTTCGTAGCCGATCGACTCTAGATCACGATTCGGCCACCTCCGGCATTCGTATAATTCGTGGGTCGGTGAAGATGTCGAACTCGTCGCGGCTGGTGCTGGAAAACTCAGAAATGACCGCCCCTACATCACCAGCCTGGAACCAGTGCAGCACGCCCGGCGGGATGGTGTACTGGTCGCCGGGATGGAGTTCGAACTCACGGAATACGGTGTAATACGGTTCGCTGCCTTCGGGCAGCCGCGCCTGCGGTGGCGTGGTTGGCGCTCCTTCGACATACAACAACACCCGGCCCCAGCGGCAGCGGAACGTTTCCATTTTTCCAGGGTCATCGCCGACAGGTGGGTGTTGATGTTCGGGGCAGGTTTGGCGCGGGAACATGACCAACTCCTTGGCACAGTACCGCTCGGTGTTCACATAGGTGATAATTTCCAGGCCGGTTCGCTCCAATTCACCGAGGCCAAATTCCGCTACTTCTATCGATTCGCGCTCTACGTTTGTGAATGCAATGCCAGCCAGGGCCAGCATGTGTTCGGTGCGCCGTTGCGCGGCCTGAAGTTCAGCGCGTGTAATCATGGGGTTCCTTGTTCCTGATGCAGTCGGTCGAGCGGCCCGTACCACACGACCTCCGTGGCATCCCAGCGTCCGCCGATGCATTCAAGCACCGGTGGGCGGTGCGCCCAACCCGCCGCAAGCCGCGCTTGTACGGTTGGCCAACTTGGCACGCCGCTCGTTGCGTCCGCTTGCTCCACCGCGCACGCCCCAACGGCCACTGCGTGCCGGGCAGCCGCTACGGGGTCGAAGCTGTAAAGAATGGCGGCCAACAATCCTGCAATCGTAGCGTCGCCTGCGCCAGTCGTGCCAACAACATCCACGATGAAACATGGCACCAGCAGTTCGCGCTCCCACCACGCCGCCCATTCACGGCCATTTTGTGAAGCAAACGCCCGCAGCCGCAGGGCGTTCACCGTTGTACGAAGGTACAACCCTTCGTCACCAAGCTTGATCGCGACAATCGCCGCTCCAAAGTCGAGCACCTGCTCGGCAAGCTCGGCCAGCAGCGTTGTGGTCATCGGCGTGCGTTGAGCATGGCGCGCTGCCCACAGCGGGCGGTCAAGCATGTAAAGGAGTTCATCAACACTTGGCGCAAAGATATCGACCTGTGGCAATACGCGGGCTAGCCATGCCGACCAATCGATCTGTCCAGCTTCGCTGTGTGGATCGGGCTGCGCCATGTCGAGCGAGGTCAGCATCCCTGTATCGCGGGCCTGATGGAACAATGTGGCCATCGCTTGGCCACCGTCCGCGTAGAAACCACGCATCAGCGGCGGGTAGCCAAAGTGCAAGATGCGCGCTCCGGCAAAACGGTTGGCAGGAATGTCGGCGGCGGTGAAGGTGTGGTTTGCACCGGAACAGTGTAAAAAGATGCGATCCATCCCCGGTGCGCTCAGAACCACGCTATAGGAACTGACATCATCGGCACCGGTAATTAACCCCTCGCCGAGGGTAGGTGCCACGTCATGAAGCAACTCGCGAATCGCACGGCCAAACATGTCGGCTCCCACTTTGCCAACCAGCCGCGTAGGCACGCCTAGGCGATGCAGCGCCAGCCCAGTGTTGGCAACCGATCCGCCAGTCGCAAGCGCCGCTGGCCCGACATCAACAAGCGCGCCGGGCATCAAGATGTCGCGCACGGCTGCGCCCGTCGCGTGCTGGCGAAAGGCAGGCAGCACGTCGAGGCAGATATGCCCAGCGACCACAACATCAGCAGGCGGTAGCGTCATGCCGCCACCTCGTCGAACACAACGGTTTGGCCCGTCCGTTGCGATTGAATTGCGGCGGTGAATAGGGTGTGCGTAGCTGACGCTTCGGCGGGCGTGGCACAATAGAGCGGCTGGCCGATCTGATCGCCGTTCACGAGTTCATCGCAGAATGCCGCCCACATCTGCAAGATCGAATCGGAAAAACCGAACTCGAAGATACCACCGGTGATCGTTGGGTAAGCCGACTGATAGGGCACATCCATGAGATGCCAGGCCTGCTCGCCGCCTGAGCTATAGGGCAGCCATGCCAGTTGCTTGGGGTTCTTGGTACTGTATTCCGCCGACAGCGCAGTGCCATTGATCCGCAGAAACCAGGTGTTGGCGTGTCCCGGCGCGATCCGTTTGGTCGAAAGGATCATGGGAAATAATTGATCGGCGGTAGCGACCTCGCACGCTAAGATGGCGTTGTCCCACGTTTCGCACGGTGCCGTGCCGCCCTTGCCATCAGGCCGTTCGGTGATAATCTTGGAGAGCAAGGCGCGGACGTTGGCAGGTTGCCAGCCAAAACGCAGCGGCAGATGCGCGACGTGCATCCCCAGATCGCCCATACAGCCGTACTCGCCATTGGTAGCAACTCGGCGCTTCCAATTGATCGGCTTGTTAGGGTCGAGATCGCTCGAATGCCAAAAGCCGGCTTCGACATCAATAATCTTGCCAAAGCGACCTTCGCGTACCCACTGCGCCAGACGGTACGCACCGGGGTAGAACGGGAACTCCGACGAGCAGCGTACCAGTACATCACGATGATCTACAATCGCCCCCAGAATCGTAGCGTTCGCCGCCTGATCGATACCAAACGGCTTTTCGCCCAGCAAATGTTTGCCCGCCGCGATGATATCGACGTACAGTTGGGCGTGCAGATTGTGTGGCACGGCGCAGTACACTGCTTCCACATCGGGGTTGGCCAGCAGGTCGCGATAGTTTGCCGTGGCCTGCGTGACGGTGGGCAGATTGCGGGTGAACCAATCGGTCGCGGAGATGTTAGCGTCGCACACTGCCACGATTTCGGGGCGAAACGGCAGATCGAGCAGGTGCATCCAGCGGCCCACCGCGCTTGCGAATTCGCGCCCCATCAGCCCGCAGCCAATGATGCCAAAGCAGACGACGCGAACATCTGTTGTCATAGTTGCTCCATGTGCATGATCGTTATATTTCCGTTCAACTGCCGATATTGTCGCGGCGACATGTGGTAGTGCTGCTTGAATACGCGCTCGAAGTGCGACAAGGTAACGAACCCAGCCGCATAGGCTATTTCCGTAATTGGCAGGGTGGTCAGCACCACGATCGATCGGGCGAATTCGATCCGCAGTCGCTGCACATAGGCTTGAAATGTCATGCCAACACGTTCGTGAAAACGCTCGCTCAAGTAGGTTGGCGAAAGATGCGCGGCACGGGCCACTGCATCTAGTGTCAGCGGCTGGCGAAAGTGATGGTGTATGTATACAAGCGCCCGTTGCAATGCTTGATGCTGGACACCTGCTCTTGAACACGCTGGCGTCGGCAGCACACGAGTTGCACGCACAAAATCGATCAGGATACGAATCAGCGTGCTTTGCACCACATGCTGTGCGCCCAGTTGTTGGTCAGCGAACTCGCGTAGCAAGCGCGCAAAATCAGCTTCGAGACTGCTCCGCATTGCTTCCGACACGACGTGTTGCTGCGTAACTCTGCTAAAGAGCAGGCCGCGCGTTTCTTCGGTCAGGAGCGTTTCGGCAAAGATGATATTGAACACCTGAAGCGGCTGTGGTGGCGCCGGCAACAGGGCATGAAAATCGGCGGGGGTAAGCAGAAACATGCTGCCGGGCTGAAGCTGCATTGTCGTGCCGTTGAGCATGTGGGTTCCCGAACCAGCCAGCACATAGCAGAGTTCATAGAATTCGTGCCAATGCAGCGCGATTGGCTCCGGCAGCGTTTGCTGAAACATGCCAAAGGCAAATGGTGCTGGCAGATAGTGTGCGCTTTGCAGGCGATGCGGCAATCCGTCCATAACTGTGTTTTCAACCCCTGAGTCAGTAGCTACTTCCAAAGATGGAACGGTCTATTTCTTTGCAACGTCACTGCTACTGGTTCACATAGCTGTTGCCCGCCCGATCGCGCCCGCGTGCCAGCCAAATCTGATGGCCTGGGCTGCGCTCGGCGTACATCTTGATGTCTGTCGAGAAGTAGCGCATCGTGTAGCCACAGCGTCGGTGCGGGCTGGTGTTCGCGGTCGCGCCGTGAATAATCCGCGAATCGTGGAGCGAACACTCGCCAGGTTCTAATTCAAAATAGACCGCCCGCGTTTCATCGACCTCTTTGATTTGGGTTGGAAAAATGCGATGATCGCCGCCAGTTGACTCGTACTCTGAAAAGCCGTTGGCGTGCGTTCCGGGAATAACGCGCATGCATCCGTTCTCGTGGTTGCTGCGGTCGATGGCCAGCCACACCGTTACAATCGCTGTGTAGTCGCTGAGTCGCCCTTCCCAATAGGCCGAATCCTCGTGCCAGGGCGTTGCGCGGCCTTTGAATGGTTCCTTGCTGATAAAGCCGCTCGACCACAGCGCGATGTTTGGGCCAATCACCGGCTCGACGAGGTCGAGAACGTTGTCGCTCAACAAGAAACGGAGCAAGCGCTCGTCGCGAAAATGCGGCGTATCCAACTCGTCCGACAGCTTTTCGCCCTTTTCAGCGAGATGTTCTTCAAAGATTGCGCGCAGCTCGGCGAACTGTGTAGGTGCAAACACCTGCTGGTGGTTGAGCAGGTAGCCCTGCTCCCGGTAGCGCGTGACATCGGCCGGTGTGATACTCATTGTGTGGTACTCCTTCGTTCGGCAATATGGTTGTGAACCCACTGGTATGGTACACGGAGCGCCATGAACATACTGCGTATAAGTTCGGGCCAAGTGTGCATTTCTTCGGCTATACTGTTAGTTCTTGTTGTGTATTAGTTCAAGTGCCTGCTCGGCCGTCGCATGCTCATGCACAATCGCCATCAGCGCCCGCGTCATCTGCGCGGGGCGGGCGTGTTGCACTACATTGCGCCCGTAGACAATGCCGGATGCACCTTGGCGCATCACTTCCGCCGTGCGTGCCAGAATCTCCTCGTCGCTGGCACGCCCGCCGCCGCGTACCAGCACGGGTATGCCCGAGGCAACCGCGATCACGCGGTGGTACTCGCGCACATCGTCGCATGGGTCGGCCTTGATCACATCAGCGCCAAGTTCAGCGGCCTGGCGCACCAGCGGCAGAATCTTGTCGATGTCGCCATCGACCATGTAGCCGCCTGCTTGGTCGTTTGGTTGCATGACTAATGGCTCGATCATCAGCGGCATGCCATAGCGCTCGCACGCTGGCTTGAGGCGGCAGATATTCTCGACGCACTGGGCATGTAGGTCGGGCTGGTCGGGCAGCAGCAGCAGATTGACAACAACACAGGCCGCGTCCAGCTTCAGCGCCTGCTCGACCGGATGCTCGATCATGCGGCTCCAGATCGAACGCGGCAGCGCCGAACCGTAGACATTCGCAATATCGGTTCGCAGCACCAGCGATGGCTTGGTCTTGCCGGGAACATCCTGCAAGTGACGCGCAGTGCCAACCGTGAGTTGCACCGCATCGGGCTGCGCGTCGACGATAGTTGCCACCGCTTGGCGCATGTCCTCGATGCCGTTCAAAAACATACGTTCGTTGAAAAAGCCGTGGTCGATCGCGACATCGAAGCAGCGCCCGTCGGCGGCGAGCAGGCGGTTGAGGCGAGACGAATTCGTCATAGTATCTTTTGGTCCTGTTCTAGCAGTGAGTAGAATTACGGAGTAGGGCTTCTATCCCACGCCTAAAGCTCGTGGGATAGAAGCCCTTCACCCCTTAATTGCACCCGCCGTCAGCCCGCGAATATAGTAGCGTTGGAGCAACAAAAAGACGATGATTACTGGAACGAGTGTGATCAGCGAACCGGCCATTCGCACGTTCCATTGCGTGACAAGCTGGAGATCGAGGTCCTTCAGCTTCAACGGCAGCGTAAACCATGCGTCTTTATTGATCACAATTGACGGCCAGATGAATGCATTCCAGACGCCAATAATATTTAGGATGCTCACCGTCGCAATCACCGGTGTGGCCAGCGGCAGGTAGATACGGGCGTAGATTCCGGCCTCTGAGCAGCCGTCAACACGCGCGGCATCGTGCAGATCATGTGGCATTTCACGAAAGAAGTTTCGAAACAGAAACAGTGCCAATGGCCCAGCACCATTGATTATTGGCAGCACAACGCCGCTGTATGTCGAAAATTGTGTCGCTTCGCGGCCAATAAACCCTAGTGATCGCAGCAGTTGTACCAGCGGAATAAGCACGGTCACGCTGGGAATCAGCAGAAGTGCAACAAAGCCGAGAAAAAGTGCATCGCGGCCCCAAAAATGGGTCTTAGCAAAACCGTAGCCGGCAAGCGAGTAGATAAACACAATGCCGACCACTGAACATAGAGTAATCACCGTGCTATTGACAAAGTATGTCCAGAACTCTAGCTTATTCCAAGTTTCTGTTAGAATATCGAATCGCAGTACTTGCGGAATAAGCGAACGACTGATTAACACTTCCTGGTTAGATTTTAGTGCCGCCGAGATCATCCATAGGAATGGGTAGCAACTTGCCAGCGCATACAATGCCAACAGCACAAAGGCGACAATGCTCGATATGTTTCGTCGTGCGAGAGGCATGCATAGCTCCTGCTGCATTTCCCAATAAAGGGTAGTAAGCGCGCCTATCAAAAGATTTCATTGCGTTAGGTTCGCGAGCGAAAGACCCTCAGGTTGACCATAGTAATGACAGCGAGTGCGAGAAACAGCATCCAGGCCATTGCGCTTGCCACGCCAAGATCGCGTTGATCGCCAAACCCGTAGTTGAAAACCATCAGTCCTGTTGTGGTAGTACTGCCTGCTGGCCCGCCATTGGTCATTAAGTAAATCGTTTGATAACTGCTTTGAATAATTGCATTCAGCGTTGAGATAACAATAATTATGGTAATTGGCAGCAGCAGCGGCCAGGTAATGTGTAGCAGCAGGTGCCAGCTATTTGCGCCATCAAGCCGCGCTGCCTCATACAATTCAGCATTGATTGTTTGCAGTCCAGCCAGGTAGAAGATAACTGCCGCAGGCACCGAACTCCAGATCAAGACCACGGCAACCGACGGCAATGCCAGCGACGAAGTTCCCAGCCAACCCTGTTTCGCCCCGATTGCGCCAAGTCCAACCATTTGTAATACACTGTTGAGGAGTCCATCAGGCTGGTAGATAAACGTCCACACGTAATAAACAGCGATGCCTGCTGTCACCATTGGCAGCATGATCAGCATACGAAACAGCGACTGACCACGCACGCCCTGGTTCAGCGCCAATGCTATCGGCAGCGCCAACACGATCGTGCCGCCCGTGACCGTTGTGAGCAGAAACATATCGCGCCAGATCGCTTGACGAAACATGCCTGCGGTGATCGGATTGGCGAACAAGAACTCTTTGAAATTGTCAAAGCCGACAAAGCTACATGTTGGCGCAACGCAGGCAAATGGCAGGATTGAAAAGCCGCTAAAGCCATTCCAGCGAAAAAAGCTGAGTACAAACGAGTAGATGACCGGATACAGGCCAAAGACCAAAAACAGCAACACGGCAGGCAGTACAAACAGAACGCCACTATTTGCGTGAGCTACCGCGAGCCACCGCGAGCGTTTGCGAACTGGTGCCGCCGCCTGCGTGGTACGAAGTTTGGCCTGTCGCATACCGATACCTTTCAAAACAGGCAGGCGAGCGGCGTGCAAATCACGCTGCCCGCCGCTCGCCTTTTGTTGCTACTGCACGCCGCCCTTGGCCACCCAGCCCGCCGTGTTTGCTTCTTCTGCTTGAGCCGTCACCGCCGCGACTGTGGCTTCGCCAGCAATGAGTTGCTGCAAACCAATGCCCATGGCCTTTTGTGTTTCCGGTACAACCTGTGCCTTGCTGGTGCTAAACGGCGATGTGTCGCTGAGCGCGCCCACCAGCCCGACCACCGCTGTGCCGACCTGTGCTGCATCGGCAGGAATTTTAACAGCAGGCACATCGCCAACCGTTTTGGCGAACACTGCCGCCTGTTCAGGCGTTGTTATGAATTTAAGAAACTCGACTGCTTCAGCCTGGTGCGTCGACGCGGTTGTAACACCAACGTCGATCAGTGGCGATGCGCCAAGCTCAAGCGTGCTGAGCGCCGCCCCCGACAGTGGCGGCACGGCGAACGAAAGGATGTTGTCGGCGGACATGCCTTGTTGCAGGAAAAAGCTCAACGAATACGTGCCGCCAATGTCGAAAGCTGCTTTCCCTTGCGCAAATGCGACGTCTGCTGGGTCGATGTTGGTTTGCAGAATACCTGGCAGCCACAATTCGTTCTTGCCAATTTGTTCGATGAACGAGAACACCTTTTGCGCGCACGGATTGGTGAAGCTGTCCTTGCCATTATAGATCGCGTCGTAGGTCTCCTGGCCGCAGCTTGTCATCAGGAGCGGCTGAAACAGCCAGAAGTGTGTGACGTCTGCATTTTGCGCGCCGGTTACAAGGCCAGCCTGGCCGGTTTTCTCCTTCACCGTTTGCATCATCGTCAGCCACTCTTCGGCGGTCTTGGGCGGGGTATTGGGATCAAGTCCAGCCTTGGTCAATAGTTCCTTGTTAGCGAACACAAAGCCCGACGTTCCCGCCAGCATTGGCACGCTAAACGACTGACCAACCTGCAAATCTTTGCTTGTACACTTTGGGTCTTTCTGGCAGGTGTCATACTGGGTCTGCGAGATGACCGACTTTGTGTCATACGTACCAGCAAGAAAGTTGCCCTGCCAGCTCGCATCAACCTGATCGGTCAACTCGACAAGCTGGCCGCTTTGTGCGAGGTCGAACTGCGAGGCCGACCAGTACGCCAAAATGTCGGGCAGGTCGCCTGATTGCGCGCCAGTCGTGATCTTGGTTCGGTATGCCTCGTCAGGATTGTACGCGCTCACAGCAACCTTGATTCCGGTCTCGGCTTCAAAGTTCTTTGCTACTGCTTCCAAACCTGGCACATGGGCTACTTTCCACGTCCACATGGTTAGCTCGATATCAGAAGCACTGGTATTGGCTGCGGGAGCAGCAGTAGAATTGACAGAAGATTCGGCGGGGGCATTTGAAGGAGACGTGGCGGGAGCGCCACAGGCGGCGAGCGCAAGTGAAAGGAGCGTAGGCAGCACAGTCAAGCCCGAAAGACGCTTCATAGCAGACATCTTGACCTCCATGTCAACGACGACGAAACCTACAGTATGTCAATAGTTTGCGGAAGGTGTGGGAGAACCATATGGCCTCAGCCTTGCCTAGGGCAGTTTGCTCCTTTCTTGATGCGATGCTGGTGGTGGTCGGTCAGCTTGATAACAGGTCGATGACGGGAGGGTTCCAGAAGAGGTAAAGCCATCCCCAAACCCGCTCATCTTTTCCAGTGGGGTGAATCACTAGCGCTACAGGAGGCAATAGGGCGTTGCTGTTGATTCACGCTGGATTACGCTGTATTTCATCTATACGGACTGGACGTGGGACTACTATACGATAAAACAAAGGCTATGTCAATAGGTTAAATATAAGGGCTATCATTGCTTATTTCAATACATTGACATAGCAATCAGCCTACGCTATAGTGGTATGTATCACCCAAATCATAAAGGGAACAAGTATGACCGACGCGCCAATACCGCAATATTATCGCATTAAACAATCACTGCTTGATGCAATCGAGCACGGCGAATATCCCTTGGGACACGCACCTATTACTGAGCGTGCAATCTGTAAACAGTTCGGGGTCAGCCGGATTACTGCTGTGCGAGCGTTGCAAGATCTTGTCAACGACGGATTGCTTGTACGCCACCGCGGTCGCGGCACCTTTGTTACCGAACACGCGCGGTTGCACGATAAGCCAGGGCCGCTGGCAACGCCCGCCACAGCAAAGCTGATTGGCGTCATTTTTCAGCGTTTGTATGGCCAACACATTACAGCTACCCTTCATGGCGTTGAGCATGTGTTGCGGGCAGCTGGCCACCATCTGCTTTTATCCGACTCACAAGGCTCCGCCCGAACCGAGGCCGAAAATATTCAACGTGCGGTCAATGCTGGTGTAGGCGGGTTCGTTATTCTGCCGGTCGAAGGTTCTGCCAACACCAAGCAATTTCAAGCCCTACAGGATATGCACCTGCCCTTTGTGATGATCGACCGCTATTACCCAGCGTTGCCAAGCGATAGTGTCGTGCCCGATAATTTCGCGATTGGTTATGAAATCACCAAACGACTGATTGCGAATGGGCATAGCCGGATTGCTTTTGTCGCCGTAGAAGCGAGCACAACCAGCGTCCAGGATCGCTATGGAGGCTACAGGTTAGCACTCCGCGAACACCACATTCCACTCACGCCTGAGCTTTCCTTTCTTGAATCCTACAACGATACACCAGACGACCAGCGCTACCGCACACTTTCGACATGGCTCAATGCCTCATATCGTCCGACGGCGTTCCTCGCTGTGAATAGTTTTGTGCTGACAAAGGTCGTTACCGATCTGCTCCAGCTTGGCGTGCAGCTCTCCGACGAGGTTGGGTTGGCCTCGATGGACAATGCGAACCTCGACGACCTCCTGGCGCGCACGGCGATCGTGGCGACGATTCCCTCGTTTGAAATGGGTAGAACCGCTGGCACACTGCTGCTCAACCGGATTGCGAAGCCGGGCCAATCTGCCCACCACGTCATTTTGCCTGCGGAAATCTCGGCAACGAGTTCGATCACGCTCGAATTGCGCACTCGTGTGGAAACGGCAAAAATGTCATGACGTCCCATCAAACCGTCGTCCATATCATTTCGCACTCGCACTGGGACCGTGAATGGTATCTGCCGTTCGAGCAGTTTCGGCTGCGGCTGGTGCGCCTGCTTGACCAGGTACTCGATCTGCTTGAAGACCCCCGTGCCGAATTTCGCAGCTTTCACCTTGACGGCTACGTGCTTGCCATTGACGATTATTTGCAGATTCGCCCCGAGCAAGCTGAACGTATTCGGCGGCATGTCGCAGCGAAACGGCTCGCAATTGGCCCATGGTATGTGCTACACGATGCGTTCCTGACCAGCGGCGAGGCCCAGCTTCGTAACTTACACTACGGCATCGAGCGGGCAAGCCAACTTGGCGGCGCGACGATGATTGGTTATTTCCCCGACACATTCGGCAATCACTCGCAGTCGGCCCAAATCCTTCAAGAATTTGGCATCACCGAAGCAGTGTTTGGCCGCGGCATCGCACCGGTGGCCGAAAACAACACCGTGCGCCACAGTGATAGAGACGACACCAGCGCGTCCGAGTTGTGGTGGCAAGCACCCAATGGCGACCGCGTGTTCAGCATTTTTCTCGCCAATTGGTATCACAATGGCATGGAACTACCAGTCGATGCAGCAGCAGGTCGTACCCGCATTGCCGCCGCGCTTGCGAACGTAGAACGCTTTGCAACCACACCACACCTGCTGCTGATGAATGGCTGCGACCACCAGCCCGTGCAAACCGACGTTGGCACAGCGATCGCCAGACTAAACGAGACTATGCCCGCGCTCCGGTTTACACACAGTAGTTTTAGCAACTACCTGGCGGCGGTGCGCGAGTACGAACAGGATTGGCCGACGGCGCATGGCGAATTGACGAGCGCGCGCACCGACGGTTGGACAACGCTAGTCAACACCGCTTCGGCGCGGCTGTATCTCAAGCAAGCCAATGCCGAGCTTCAGCGCGAACTCGAACGCTGGGTCGAACCATGGGCAGCGCTGGCGTGGCTGTATGGCAAAGAGCACCCTGAGGCGCAGATTCGCTACGCCTGGAAGCTGCTGCTCGAAAATCACACCCATGATGGCATCTGTGGCTGTAGTGTCGATGCGGTTCACGACGAGATGATGACGCGCTTTGATCGCGTGCGGCAGGTGGCAGACGTACTTTCGGGCGAGGCGCTGGCCGCACTTGTCGCACAAGTCGATACCGCCGATGTTGCAAACAAGGGCGTGCCGCTGGTTGTGTTCAACCCGCTTGGCTGGGCGCGTGCTGGCTGGGTACAGGCAACCGTTGATCTTGACGACGAGGTGGCGCTCGCTGATTACGCGCTGTTCGATGCGGCAGGAACACGCCTTGCCGTTTCGGTCGAAGATCAGGGATGGATTGACGGCTTTACATTGCCGCCCGACCGCTTCCGCGTTGTGTGGCGACGGCGGCGCTACCAATTGCAATTTCGCGCGGATCATGTTCCGGCGCTTGGCTACGCCACATTTGTGTGG
>JACMIM010000914.1 GCA_014381165.1 Roseiflexaceae bacterium | reverse complement strand
TGCATCGAATTGACCGAGCCGTTCGAGGCTGCTGTGGTGGCCGCCGCCCATGTGGCCGAGGCCGCAAGGCCAAAGCGCGTCTCCTTGCCTTCCATGTTGCCACCGGACTGGAGATCACTCGCCACAGTGTCGACGCCGAGCCGGTCGAACAGTGGGTTGCCCGCCGCTTCCGCCGCATACACGCCAAACAGCAGCGGCACGAAGATCAGCGTCATGGCGGCCAGCACGGCCCAACCCTGGCGCGTGTCGCCAACCATCTTGCCAAATGTGTAGCACAGCGCAACAGGAATCAACAGGATAGCTAGCATCTCAAAGAGATTGGACAGCGGGTTCGGATTCTCCAGCGGGTGAGCCGAGTTGACATTGAAGAAGCCACCACCGTTGGTGCCGAGCTGCTTGATCGCAATCTGCGATGCGGCGGGGCCAAGCGGAATGGTCTGAGTCGTCAGCGCGTTGCCATCGCCATCGGTCAGGGCCTGCGTAAGCTGAATCTCCTGGTAGGGCGCAAAGTTCTGCACCACGCCCTGCGAGACTTGCAGCAGTGCCAGCAGAATCGAGAGCGGCAGCAGAATATACAGCGTCGAGCGGGTCATATCAACCCAAAAGTTGCCAATCATCGCCGTGGTGCGCCCGCGCAGGCCGCGGATCAGCGCAACCAGCACCGCCATGCCGCTGGCCGCCGAAAGGAAATTCTGCACATTCAAACCCAGCATCTGGCTCAAGTACGACATCGTCACCTCGCCGCCATAGCCCTGCCAGTTGGTGTTGGAGGCAAAGCTAACAGCAGTGTTGAACGACGAATCCGGCGTGATCGCGCCCAGCCCCTGCGGGTTGAACGGGAGAACCGCCTGGAAGCGCTGGAGTGCATACACAACCAGCAGGCCCAGCCCGTTGAACAGCAGCACAGCAAATGCGTAGTGCTTCCAGTCCATCTCCGCATCGTCGCGCGTGCCAAACAGCTGGTACATCAGCCGCTCGACCGGCCCAAGGGCGCGGTTGAGGCCGACAGGTTGGCCCTCATAGATGCGGGCCATGTACCAGCCAAGTGGCTTGGCCAGCGCAATCAAAACAACAACATAGATCACAAGCTGCAACATGCCGATAAAGGTCATCAGAATACCTCCGGCTTCAGCAGCGCCACGAATAGATACACCAGCAGCACCAGCGCGATCACGCCGCCAATAATGTACAACGGTTCCATACGCTCTCTTCCAGAATTGCAAATTGAAGATTGGTGGAATGTCAATTAGCCATTAGGCATTAGCCATTAGCCATCATCTACAGCTTCTCACACAGCTTAATCAGGCCCCACGACGCGGCAAAAAACCCGACGATCAGCAGTACATACACAATGTCCATCAAGCCCTCCAACTTCTACTCGTCTAGAAATAATCCACAAGACACGGAAAACGCAGAGGCGACGACCTGCGTGAACCTCTGCGTCCAGCTCCGTTGTGGCGAAATAGCTTTGGATGACCAAAAAGCGCAGGGCGCTTTTTTCGAGGGCTGCACCCCAGACCCCCGCTTTGCGCTTCGCGTTTGTGATACCAATAGGATTGCTAGAGCGTCAGCTCAATCCAGGTGATCGTGATCAACCCAAGCACACCCACGAGCACACAGTGGATCGCCATACCGATCAGATCTACCGGCTGGCCGAGCTGCACTGCGCGTGCCCAATGCAGGATTGCCGCACCGATCACGAGCGCTGTCCAGCTAGACCATAGTACGATCTGTGCGCTCGATACGTGTTTGCGGCGTGCAGCGTGCGCTGGCGCGTGGTGACGATGTACCATCACTGTCCTTTCGACTTGTGGTGATAGTGTAGCCAGAAACGTGTAAAAACAGCGTAGCGGTAAAGGCCAGGTGTGTAAAGATTGTATAAAGGTTGCTGCGTATCTGAACTTGAAAGCGAGGCTGGAAACGCTACAATAGCGCGAGAAGCCAATTGCCCTCAAAGGAGCGTAGAATGAAATCAACCTGGGTGCTGCTGCTAAGTTGGGGGCTGATTGTGCTGGGCGGGCTGTCGCTGGTGCTGGGCAGTTCGATAGCAATCGATGTCGGCACGCCAGGGCAGAGCACGACGTATTCGTCGGCATTCTGCCTGGGTGGGCTAGCGCTGACGTTTGGAGCGGGCGGCATAGGGCTGCTGCTGGCGGCACGGCGAGCGCGGGCCAACGCGCGCCAGGAGGAGATCGAGGCCGAAGTGCTCCGGGTGGCGCTGGCAAAAAATGGCCGCGTCACGGCCGCCGAGGTCGCGATGTCGTCGCACCTTTCGCTGCCCGAGGCGCAGGCCTATCTGGAGCGGATGGCCCGCAGCGGACACATTTTGACCGAGGTAGGTGAACAGGGCGTGCTCGTGTATCGGGTCGGCGGGTAGCGGGTTCACCCCTGCCACAGCGCCTCGGCGATCGCGTCGGAGGCGCGGCGCTGCCATTTGTAGAAGGTGTCTTCGTCGACATCGGCCAGCCAGCTCAACACCTGCTCTAGGTCGCCGGGGTTGCGCTGGCCCTCGCGCAGCCGCTGTTCGCGCAGGCGGCGGGCCTCGGCCCGCGCCGCAAAGACATTAGCCTGGTGTTCTACAATATCGCATTTATCCCGACAGAACACACGGGCAGATCGTTACATTGCATAGAGGCAGAGTATGATAGAAGCTGTAGAATTGAACATCACGTATCTTCAATTTGGTGTGTTTGACCCGTACTTGATTCGTCCTTTCAACAATTGGGAGCCAAGACATGTAGCACAAGGATTTGTGTGGCGACCGGGAAGTGTAAGTTATCTAACGCTTGATGATGGCGCAGTTTTGTCTGTCACCATCAAGTCTTCGCCGGTAGTACAGGTAGGTAGAGACTGTATCCGAGCAATAGTAGTGCCATTTCAAGTGCCTAGTTCCGGCCTCATTGAACTTGCCAGTATTACAGAATCAGTACAGGTTCAACTTGCGAGTGGCAACTATGCTTTACTTTGTGAACTAGGTTGTGCTGATGATAAGCACCATTGGTGTCGGCTAACCTTTACGCCTCAGCTTGTATACGAAGCTACAGTCTTATTGGCAGACAACTCTCTTCTACCAACATATCCATTATTGATGGAGGCAGAAGCTGCGTAACTTGCTCCTTGTATGCAAGAGGCTGTGAAGATGATCTAGACACTGATATCTCGGGCTAGTCTGATTCGATAAATAAGCTTAGATTGGTGGGGGATTGGTTTGGGGAATAGAGGAGTGTGCGTCACGCCGCAAACTAGTTACACCTCAAGTTGAAAGCGTATCGCCTCAACCACATCTGCTCGTAGAGACATATCAAGAAGCTCCCCAAGCAGGCGCACAAGGCGTCGCTTATCCAGTGTTCGCACCTGATAGCACAACACTATCGACTCTTGAGGCAACCCCGCCGTGCCAGCAGGTAATACTACCTCGTTTGGGTAGATGACGCGCTGAGTCGACTTACGCGATGTCAACGGTAACACATTGACGACAGGCAACACCTGATTAATCTGCTCGCGACTGATGACTAACACTGGGCGACGGCCCGCCTGCTCCGACCCTTGACTTGGGTCGAGCGACGCGAGAAAAACGCCCCACTGATACGTCACGACGCTGGCTCCCACCACTCCCGGTCAACACGGTCAAAATCCTGCATTGTTTGGTCTGAATCGGCCAGGAAAACTTCGTCGTGTGCTGCTGCTTCCATAGCCCGGAGTCGCTCCTGTAACAGCGAAACCGCTAACCGTTGCGTCAGTAATTCGGCAACGAGGTTGTATTCTTCCAGGGGAAGAATAACACCAATCGGGCGTCCCGCACTGTCGGTGATAAACTGGCGCTGAAGTACCATACGATGCTTCCTTTCAAGTTGCAGTGGATGATAGCACGCTGGTGTGCAGTGCGCAACGTAAACCAGCAAGGCCCGCTGCTAGGTTTCCCACAGCGCTTCGGCGATTGCGTCGGAGGCGCGGCGCTGCCATTTGTAGAAGGTGTCTTCGTCGACATCGGCCAGCCAGCTCAACACCTGCTCCAGGTCGCCGGGGTTGCGCTGGCCCTCGCGCAGCCGCTGTTCGCGCAGGCGGCGGGCCTCGGCCAGCGCGCCCTTACGCGAAAACTCGCGCACATATGGGTAGTGCAGCACATTGTAGAAACGCCATGCGTCGCCGACCCGTGGGCCGTTACCGTCAGCAGGGCGCAGCAGGTCGATCTGCGCGATCAGCAGCTCGCGCAGCACGGCTACCCGGTTGAGTCGGTTGTCGTCCAGCTCCTGCGCCGCCAGCCGATCCTCGACCACACGCAGGGCCAGCAGTGGGCTATTGACCAGGCGCGGTGGACTTTTCAGGCTGGTCAGCGCCTTGCGAATCTCGCTTTTGAAGCTCTTCATACGGGCTGCGCCATCAGGCTGCGCGATCGGTTCTGCGGCGGGCAGTACGGCTGGGTCGAGCGTGGGCGCTGGTATCTCGGCTTCAAACGGCAGCGCGACTGGCTCGGTGCCAAGCGCCGTGGCGAACTCGCGGGCTTCCTCGCGGGCGGTGCGCTCCGCGCCGCTGAAGAACAGCCGGTCGAGCAGGCTGCGGCCGTAATCGAAGGCGGTATGCGTCAGCGTCACCAGCGACACCAGGGCCAGCAGCCCGATTGCCGAAACATCCGCGACCGCTGCCAGCAGCAGCACATACACCACATTCAGCAGCGCAATGCCGGTAAAGGTATACAGAAAATCGCGCCGGATGTTCTGGCCATCGAGCAGCATGCCATAGTGGGCCACACCATACCCCAGCAGCGCCAGGCCGCAGAACAGCAGCCCATAGCCGGGAACTGGTGTCAGCGCGAGATTGAACAGGTAGCGGCTGCCAAGCCACAGGCCGCCCAGCGCAAACGGCAGCGAGCCGCCGATCAACAGCGTGAGCTGGCGCAACTGCAGCCCGGCCAGCTCGCGCGGCTGCGTGAGCAGGGCTGAACGTGCCAGCACAAAATGCCCCAACGCGCCCCCCGTCATCACCAGCTGAAACAGCAGATACACCAGGTACGCCGGGCCGGGGCGCAGCGGCGTGGCCGCGTAATCGTTGAACAGGTTTGTCGCCGTGCCAAGCGTGATCAGCAGCAGCGCGGCGGCGTAGCCTGCCAGCGCCCGCCCTGGCACGAAGGCCTGCCCGACGATCGGCTGGCGTGCGGCGCGGGCGATCAGCGCACTGAGATGAAACCACACGGCCAGCGGCAGCACAGCGGTCCACCAAGTCGCCCGCTCGATCAACGCGGCGCGCGCCGGGTCGGCCACGCTGTCGGTCAGGGCCGCCGCCAGGAAAAAAGCCGCCTGGCCGAACAGCCCAGCCACTGCCAAGCGAATCAGCACAACCCGCAGCGAGGCCCGCACCAGAAGGTACAGGCCCAACCACAGAAACAAACCGTAGCCAATAATTGCCGCCAAGATACCCGAGTTGCTCGCCAGCATGGGAACTACCTGATGAACGTGGAGAAGCGCTAATCGATTGTAGCGTGAGTGCGACGGGTGTGCAATCTCACACCTGAGGTTGCCTGCGGCATCCCATTAGCCCAACCCAATAGCCCGGCGCTTCAGCGCCGGGTAATCGCGTGGGCGCGCAATCTGACACCTGTGGCGGATCGCCAACCCAATAGTCCAGCGATTCAGCACCGGGTAAGCCCTTCAGCGCCGGATAAAGCCCTTTTTAACAATCCTTAAACTAGCCATAACACGCTTATGCGAATATGCGTCGAATAATTGTCCCTTCAGGAGGAATAGCATGAAGCTTGCCGAACGCCGGAGTAGCCGGCATCCCCTCGCGCGCGCAACGCTTGCGCTGGCACTTGGGTTCACTGGAATTGTCGGTCAGAGCTATGCGCTACAGCCCGCACTGGCTGCCAGCGCCGCAAACAACAGCGACGACGAGTTGAATGCCGCCTGCCCCGCCGCCACCGTCGTGACGATCAGCAGCGTGCAAGGCAGCGGCGCAGCCAGCCCAGTGGTTGGTACCAGCGTGGCGATTCAAGGCCGCGTGGTCGGCGATTTCCAGGGTACGGCTGGCCTGGGCGGCTTTTATGTGCAGGACGCTGGCGATGCCGATGCCGCCACGTCCGATGGCATTTTTGTCGCCGCCAACACGCCCGAGGTGGCCGCGAACGACCTAGTACAGGTTTCCGGCACCGTCAGCGAGCAGTTCAACCAGACCGCGCTGAACCCCGCGACCGTCACCGTGTGCGATATCACCACGCCGCCGACGATCGCGCCCACCGCCGTCGATCTACCGACGACCGATTTGGAGCGCTTCGAGGGCATGTTGGTTGGCTTCGCCGAGCAACTGACCGTGACCGAGAACTTCCAGCTTGGCCGCTTTGGCGAACTGGTGCTGTCCGCCGATGGCCGACTGTTCACCCCGACCAACATCGTCGACCCGACCGACGACCCGGCCAGCCAGTTCGAGAACGACCAGAATAACAAGGCTGCGGTGACTGCTGCGCAAAGCGCCAATGACGCCCGGCGGATCACGCTGGACGATGGCAGTGGCGTGCAGAACCCCGGAACCGTGCCCTACCTGAGCGCCGCAGGCACCCGACGCAGTGGCGACACGGTCAGCGGACTGACTGGCGTGCTGGGCTTTGGCTTCAGCGCCTACCGCGTGCAGCCGACTGTGGCCCCAGCGTTTGTCGACAGCAACCCACGCCCGGCCACACCGCCGACAGTCGGCGGGACGCTGCGCGTGGCCAGCTTCAATGTGCTGAATTACTTCAACACATTCAACCAGACCGGCGGAGCCTGCTTTCCCGGCAATCTCCAGAGTGACTGTCGCGGCGCAAACAGCCAAACCGAATTCGATCGCCAGCGCGCCAAGATTTTCGCCGCGTTGCAAAGCCTGAACGCCGATGTGGTCGGCCTGGTCGAGATCGAGAATGACGGCGACGGTGCTACCAGCGCAGTTGCAGATCTGGTCAGCGGCCTGAACGCAGTGGTTGGTAGCGGCACCTACAGCTACACCCTCGACCCAGCCGGCTACGGCCCGAAGGCGGGGGCGGGCGTGTTCCCCGGCGGCGACGACGCGATCAAGGTCACGTTTATTTACAAACTCAGCCGGGTTTCGCCGGTCGGCCCGGCCGTGGCCTCCGATAGCGCGGCCTTCACGATCGCGCGCGCACCGATCGCGCAAACCTTCCGCCAGAGTAACAGTGGCCAGCTGTTCACGGCCGTGATCAACCATTTCAAGTCGAAGAGTGCCGGAGAATTGGATGACACTGGCTCGATTTGCTTGACGACACCTACAGCTAACCCCAGCTGCGACCAAGGCGATGGCCAGGGCTATTTCAACTCCGACCGCGTGGCCCAGGCCCAGGCGCTGCTCGGCTTCATCTCGACCGTCGCCACAACGCGTGGCGACGCCGATGTGCTGGTGCTCGGCGATCTGAACGCCTACAATCAGGAAGACCCGATCGACGTGCTGCGCGCGGGCGGGCTGACCAACCTGATCGACGACGGCAGCGCCTACTCGTATGTGTTTGGCGCACAGTCCGGTTCGCTCGACCACGGGCTGGCCACGGCCAGCCTGCGGGCGCAGGTCGGCGGCGCAGATAAATGGCACATCAATGCCGACGAGCCGCTGGTACTCGACTACAACCTGGAGTTCAAATCGCCCGCAACCCAGGCGCTCAACCAGGGAACCGCCTTCCGCTCCTCCGATCA
>JACMIM010000913.1 GCA_014381165.1 Roseiflexaceae bacterium | reverse complement strand
CTTTTTGCCACTAAGGCGCTAAGGCACGAAGGAACACAAAGACTTCGTGCTTTTTATTTTCGAGATGTTTTTAAAAAAATCGGTGATGGTAATTCTAATCTTCGTGTCTTTGTGCCTTCGTGGCAAAAAAAGAGGTGACGCATGACCCCAGCCTGGAAACAGCGCCTTGACGCGCTTCAGATCGATGATTTGCGCGCGGTGTTTCGCACGCCCAAGCCGATCATTGGCATGGTTCACTGCTGGCCGCTGCCGGGCGCGCCCGGCTACACCGGCTACGGATTGCAAACCATTATCGACCACGCGCTGCGCGACGCCCATGCCCTAGCCGAGGGCGGCGTGGACGGCGTGATTGTCGAGAATATGTGGGATATCCCATTTCGCGCTGGGCCACACATCCCACCCGAAAGCATTGCCGCGCAGGCCGTGGTGGCGGCGGCGGTCAAGCGCGAGATCGCCCTGCCAATGGGCATCAACCTGGTGCATAACGGCGGCGTGGCGCTGCTGGCGATCGCGATCGCATCCGGGGCCGAGTTCATCCGCGTGTGCATGTTCACCGGCGCGGGCGTGTGGGACGCCGGCTCGTGGGATGAGGGCTGCGCCGCCGACTTGATGCGCCGACGCAAAGAGCTGCACGCCGAGCATATAAAGTTGTTCGCCGATGTCGACAAAAAGCATTCGGTGCGCTTCCCTGGCATCGATCTGGCCACCCATATCGAGTGGACGCGCTTTTTCGGCGCAGACGCGCTGATCGTGTCTGGCCGCATGACCGGCGACGCGCCCGATTTGGACAAGGTGCGCGAGGCCAAGCGGCTGGCAGGCGACCGGCCCGTGCTGCTGGGCAGCGGCACCGACGAGCGCAACATCGCCGCGTTTCTGGAAATCGCCGACGGGATTATCGTTGGCTCCTCGATCAAGGAGGAGGGCGTGTGCGAAAACCCAGTCAGCGCCGAGCGCGTGCGGCAGCTGATGCGGGCGGCACGCGGCGGGTGATCGGTTCGCCTCGTAGGGGCGAACCTCGTGTTCGCCCGCTTGACACAAGGCGCGATTGGATGTACAATAAACCTACCAAATGATAGGTAGAGCGACCACAACTGAATCGAGTGCGGCCCGTGAGCGGGTGCTCGAAGCCGCCGAGCGTTTGTTCAGCGAACGCGGCTACAACGCCGTCACGCTGCGCGACATCGCCAACGAACTAGGTATGCGTCAGGCATCGTTGTACCATCATGCGCCTGGTGGCAAAGAGGCCTTGTTCGTCGAAGTGACAGAACGCGGCTTGGAACGCCATCGGGTTGGCATGGAGCAGGCGATCGCCGGGGCTGGGCCGCTGCTACGCGACCAATTGCGCGCCGCCGCCGATTGGCTGCTGTCTCAGCCGCCGGTCGACCTTTCGCGCATGGTTCATGCCGATATGCCCGCGATCGGCAAAGACAACGCCGAGCGGCTGACCCTTGCGACCTATAATGCATTGTTGAGTCCACTGCGGCGTTGCTTCGAGCGGGCCGCAAGCCACTTGCGCACGCCAACGCCGCTGCCCGATCTGCTTGGCGGGTCGTTTGTCGCCGTTGTCGAACTGCTGCACGATGTCGAGATATTTGCGCGCCAGCCAAAGCAGCGTATGGCCTACGACATGATCGACGTTCTTCTTGAAGGCGCACTGCTGCGCTCTGATGAAAGAACATGATACTAGCACTTACGCAGTTGGCGTCTTCGGCCTGCGGCAGCATGGAAATTCTACTTTGTTTCGTTTTTGGTGCAAGCACCAAAAACGAAACAAAAACTAATTACTTGCTTGTCCGCCACAGGCGAAATGAAAGATATTGGGCAACTGCGTAACTCCTAGATACACAGGCTTTTACAGGCACACATCCCGCACGAAGGATCTGCGTAGTAAGAGGCAGTATTCGCTGGCTGATTATGGCTAGCGCATTTTTATGAATCATAAACCTACCAAAATTTAGGTAGCTGGAGAACACATGCGGTCGAATTTGCCCCTTTTTTTGGGCTTCAAGGAAATCTGGCGCAACAAGGCCCGCTTCGCCCTGGTAATTGGCGTGGTCACACTGATCACGGTGTTGGTGCTGTTTATCGCCGCGCTTTCTGAAGGCCTTGGCGCTGGCAACCGCGAGTACATTGCCACGCTCGACGCCGAGCTGCTGGTGTATCAGGAGGCCGCCGACTTGACGATTGGTGCGAGCCAGATGCCAGCCAATCTGACGCGGTCGTTGCGCCGGGTCGAGGGTGTGGCGGCGGTCGGCCCGGTCGGCTTTAGCACTGGCAGCGTGGTGCGCGTAGGCGAGCCGCTCGATGTCGCGCTGATCGGCGTGCAGCCTGGCCAGCCGGGTGTGCCGCCGGTGCGCGAGGGGGTCACGTTCAGCAGGCCCAACGCGCGCGAGGCGATCATCGATGCGAATGTGGCCGAGCAGGCCGGATTCAAGCTTGGCGATTTGATCACGGTGCGCAGCGTTCAGGGCGAGGACGAGAACAGTTATCAGGTGCGCGTGGTTGGCATTGCGCCAAGCCGTAAATATGGCATTCAGCCTTCGATCATGCTGCCTGCCGACACCTGGGAGCGGGTGCGCGCCAAGCCAGCTATCGCTGATGTGCAGGGTGCGCCCGCCTTCAATGTGGCTGCCGTGCGCCTGAGCGACCCGCAGCAGCGTGAGGCAGTGGCCGCGCGGATAGCAGGCCGCGTGAAAGACGTGGTCGCCGTCGATCTGAAAACCGCCTACGAGAACACGCCCGGCTACACGGCCCAGCAGAGCACGCTTTCGACCCAGAGCGGCTTCACCCTGTTGATCGGCCTGCTGGTGATCGGCGGCTTCTTTCAGATTCAGGCCATCCAAAAGATCGCCCAGATCGGCATGCTGAAAGCGATCGGGGCGTCGAACCGCACAGTTGCGGCGGCGTTCATCTTCCAGGTAGTTATCATTACCACGATCGGCGTGCTGGTTGGTGCGCTGGCCGCGTTCGGTTTGTCGCTGGCGCTGCCCTCGGTGGTGCCAGTGCAGTTCGAGCCAGCCCAAGTGCTGACCGCCGTGTTGCTGCTGCTAGCGATCGGCCCGATCGGCGGTGCTGTGGCCGTGCGCTCGTTGCTCAAAGTCGAGCCGCTGACTGCGCTCGGCCTAACATCTTAAGGAGTTCAAAATGGCTATCGCGCTTGAGGCGAAGCACGTTGTTAAAGAATACATGGTCGATGGCAGCACACTGACTGCGGTGGGCGATGTCTCCCTTCAGATCGCGGCGGGCGAGTTCGTGGCGCTGGTCGGCCCATCCGGCTCGGGCAAGACCACGCTGCTGGCCATGCTCGCCGGGCTGCTCGCGCCGACCTCGGGCCAGATCGCGATCGCCGGCCGCGAGTTGAGCGCAATGAAAGAGGCCGAGCGCACGCGCTTTCGGCGCGAAAAGATCGGCTTTACCTTTCAGGCCAACAACCTGGTGCCTTATCTGAATGTGCAGGAGAATGTCGAGCTGATGTTGCAACTGAACCGCAATACATCAGCTGCGGGGCGCGCGCGGGCCAAAGACCTGCTTGCAAGACTCGGCCTGGGCCAGCGGCTGCACAACCTGCCGGGCCAGCTTTCTGGCGGCCAGCAGCAGCGCGTGGCGATCGCCCGCTCGCTCATCCACGATCCCGCGATCGTGCTGGCCGACGAGCCGACTGCTAGTCTGGATACCGAGCGGGCTTTCCAGGTCGTCGAGACCTTTGCCGAACTGATCCACGAGGAAGGCCGCGCCGGCGTCATGGTCACGCACGATCTGCGCATGTGTACGCATGTCGACCGGGTCATCCACATGACCGACGGCGTGATCGACCGTATCTACACCAGCCGCCACGACATCCTGGCGCTAGCCCAGGGCGAAGCTATCCACGAGGTGCCCGTATCGTAAGCGCGAAGCATCTGCCCCACTAGATCGCCGAGCGCTCGCTACCAGCACGGCATCGCGAGAGCGGGCGTGGGCCAGCCGCTGCACGCAGATGCTTCGCCCAACAGCATAAAAAAGGACATATGATCATGATCAAACGTATCATCACCGGCGTTGGAATCGCCGCACTGATCGCCGGCGGCGCAGCCTTCGCGCTGAACCGCCCCACTCCAGCCGCGCCTGTCGTACAGGCTGCCGAGGTTCAAGAGATCGCCGCCGAGGGCGTGGTGGTGCCGCGCCAGCAGATCAACCTAGCCTTTCGTGTGCCGGGGCTGCCTGTAACCGAATTGCTGGTCGAAGAGGGCCAGAGCGTGCAGGCGGGTCAAGTGCTGGCCACGCTCGATAGCCGTGCGCTGGTGCTCCAGGCCGAGCAGGCGCGGGCGCAGCTCGCCCAGGCTCAGGCTGGCTACGACGCACTGACCGCCGAAGCCACACCCGAGGAGCTTGCTCAGGCCCAGGCGCAGATCAGCCAAGCCGAAGCCCAGCTGGCCCAGGCCCGCGGCGGCGTGACCGGGCAAGACGTGACGGCGGCCAATGCGCAGATCGCTCAGGCCCGCACGGCGCTGGCCGAGATCGAGGCCGGGCCGAAAGGCACTGCCATCGAGCAGGCGCAGGCCGGGCTGGATCGCGCCGACACGAACCTTCAGGCTCAGCGCGATGGGCTTTCGGCGGCCAAGACCAGTGCCGAGATCGCAAAGGGCCAAAGCGCCGATGCGCTGGTGCAGGCTCAGGCGCGCTACGCCACCGCCCAGCGCAACCTTGAGCACGTCCAGGCCACCGGCAACGACCCCGCAACTGGGCGCTCGCTCGACGCCGTACAACAGGCGCAGTACCAGGACACTGCAACGCAGGCGCTGGCGGCCATGCAAAGCGCCGAGCGCGCCGTGACACAGGCCAGCGTGGCTTATGAAGCGGCGCGCCAGGCCGAGCTTACGGGCATCGCCAGCGCCGAAGCCG
>JACMIM010000912.1 GCA_014381165.1 Roseiflexaceae bacterium | reverse complement strand
CTACGTCAAAGTCGCGGTCGGGAGCGCCCCAATCAACGCTACGGCGCGCTGCACAGCGGCAGCAGTATGACGCAGTGCATCGGCACTATTGCTCCAGCCATACGAGCGCCACACATCGATGAGTGCGTTGCGTCGTGCCGCCAGCACCTGGGGCGCTTGACCACGATGCATTTGATGCCGATCTTCGCCCATCGTCACATCGCGCACATAATGTTTGCGATTCTCAATCGTCCAGTGACCACGCCACAACCTTTCCAGCTCCATTGCCCGCGCCTCCTCGAATGTCAAGCTGGTCAGCGCATAGCTGATCTTCAGCGTCCGCTTGCCACTCTTGCAGTCCACGCGTTCGCAGGTGCGGCGCAGGATCTGCGCCGCGTCCGGCCAGTGCCAATCGTCACAGCTCGCGCTCAAGCATTCCACTGTCCGCGTTTCCAAACGACCATGCCCGTTGCTGACGGTGCGGCAGCGGTCGTCGTGCGCGGCATCAGCCAGCACACCTGGCTGTTCAAAGAACAGCGCCACTTCGGCATACATCTGCGGATGGTTTTTCTTGACGACCATCAGATAGTGTCCGTTCTGCTGTCTGATCTGCTGTGCGAGTGAGCGCTGTGTCAAGCCGGCATCCATCGTAGTAATTGTGCCGCTCAGGTCGTGCCCAGTGAGCAATTGCTGACTGGCGACAACTTCACTGCGCTTGGTCGGCCGTTCAGTCTGGTTCACCGTCTGAGCGCTCGCGTGGTGCACCACACTGACGAGGTGCGTGCGGTCACCATGCGCAGTGGCCGTACGGACTGCCTTGCCGTCGAGAGCTTGTGCTTGCAGGATTTCTCCCTGTGGCGTAATGATGCAGCCAGCATAAGGTGTGCTGGTCGGCATACAGGCGACAAACTGAGCAAGCTTCTGTTCGAGCACGCCAGCATCGATTTGGCGTAAGACGCGCAGCAAGGTCGATTCGCTAGGTATGCACTTCAGGTCAGGCAAGGCCGAGCGTACCACCTCGGCTTGAAGGTGCGCCCACTGGGCAATTGCGCGAGCGGTTTGGTAGGTGCTGGCCAGTCCAGCGACGATGATAGTCAGCAGCAACTGGCACGAATACCGCTTGCCGCGCGCCTTGCGTGGGTCGGGCACGGCCTGAACGGCCGCCAGGAGCGTGCTATCTGGTCGAGTGCCATCGGGTTTCCTCCTTCTTTGGATTGAGCACCAAGAAGGATACTCGATGGCTACAACTTTGACGTAGCCCTAGGTGCACAAACCTACCTCGTCAGCATGAAGCGCAGCTTGCCGATTCACGGCGAGCGTGGTACAACGACCACCACGCCGACTCGGAGCGTGTGCGCCAACTCACTGGGCGAAAGGAGGCCGGTTATGGAAACCAGACCTGCCGCGGCGAGGTATCGCCGCGATCTCGGCGATGGGCTGATAGTGCGTTGGTCCACCATGGATGATGCCGAGCGCCTTGCACATCTTTTTGGTACCGTCTGGCGCAACAGCGCGGATGAGCCGATCAACCCGCGCATGCAGGAGGTCATGCGCCGCCACGTACGCGGCGGTTATCCGCTGGTCGGCCCAGGCGATTGCGCGCTGGTCGAGGCAACCGCGGCGGCCGGGCGGCCAATCGTTGCGTGCACGTTTCTGTGGCGCGAGCAGTGGTCGTTCGAGGGTATTCCATTCGAAATCGGCCGCCCCGAGAACGTTGCTACCGACCCAGCCTATCGCAACCGTGGGCTTGTCCGCGCGATGATCGAGCTGGTACACGCCCGCAGCGCGGCAGAAAGCCACCCGCTCCAAGCAATCACCGGTATTCCTAACTTCTACCGCCAGTTTGGCTATGAATACGCATTCGACTTGCATGGCAGGCGCGTGGCGTACACGGCGCTGCTGCCACCAGCGCCGCCCGATACGCCCGAGCCATACGCGCTCCGCCCCGCGACGGTCGCGGATGTCCCGCGTATCACGGCGTTGTACCAACGCCGTCGCGCGGAAAGCGTCGTGTGGAACGAGGTCGGCGCGCAGTACTGGCGCTATCTGGTTGAGGTATGGGGCGACCCAAGCGCACCGCACGACCCGCTCGCCATGGGCGTCGGCGAGTGCCTTCAGATACTTGTGGATGCCACCGGGGAAGTCTGCGGCTATGCGATGGTCGCCGCCAAGCTCTGGGGCAGCGACCTGCAGATTATGTCGGTTGAGCTCGCCCCGCACGTCAGTCTTGTAGCGGCCGCACCGCCACTCCTGCGGGCGCTGCACGCCTATGGCGACCGGCTACCGAGCCTTGCGACCAACCCCGCTCCGTTGCGCGAGCTTAGCTTTTACCTGGGCCGCACGCACCCGCTCAACGCCGTGCTTGCGCCTTCGCTCGCGCCTATAACCGAGCTGCCCTATGCATGGTATGTCAGAGTTCCTGACCTACTGGCCTTCCTTCAGCTGATCACGCCGGCGCTGGAGCGACGCCTGGCCAACTCGCCGGCAGCCGGCTACAGCGGCGAACTTACGATCAGCTTGTACCGCAGCGGCCTCCATCTGCGTTTCGACGCCGGGCACCTTGCCGAGGTCGCGCCATGGCAGGCGCCGCCCTATAGCGCCAATCCCGACGCCGGCTTCCCGGCACTGGTGTTTCTCCAGCTCTTGTTTGGCTACCGCAGCTTGGCTGATCTGCGCTACGCCTTTCCCGACGTGAGCGCGAACCACAAAGCCGAACTGCTGCTGAACGCCTTGTTCCCGGCACGGCCTTCATGGGTGATGGCGCTTTGAACATTCCCTAACCACAGGGCTCCACGAAATCAGGGAGTTTGCGGGACGTCGTCCCTCAAGGCATTTTCG
>JACMIM010000911.1 GCA_014381165.1 Roseiflexaceae bacterium | reverse complement strand
TTGCTTCGATCGAACTCGTTTGCTTTTTGATCTGGCGTCAGGATGTGTTTGGCATTGCCGTGCTGATTACCCTGTTCTACGCGATCTGTTTGTGGATCGCCCAAGTTCAACTCTCGAAAGCGGCAATTAGCGGTGCCGTGACAACGCTTGGTGGTGGGCTGCTTGGCGTTGCGATTGCAGTCGTGATCGTCTGGCCTTCGCTCTTTCCTGCGCTGGCGGTTCTTCCGGTGCTGGCGATTGCGATTGCACTGCCGTATATAAGCGGATATGTCTTTCGTTCGCTGTGTGTAGCTGGTTTTCTGGTGTCGCTGCTGGTCATTCTGCTTGGCCAGTTTCTGCCAGCTCCGCTGATCTCGCCATGGTGGCTGACGCCGGCAATTCAAACGTCAACCCTTTCCGCCACGGTGTTGCTGATCACGCTGCTGCTCTGGCAGTTCAGCCGCCGACTGACCGATACCATGCTGCAAATCCAGAGTAGCCACGCTGCCCTGGTTGCTGCACAACATGCGTTGGCAGTGCATCACGATCGCCTGATCGTCACAATTCAGAATATTGGCGACGGAGTCATAACCACCTCCGCAGATGGCCACGTTACGCTGATGAACACCGTCGCCGAGCAGTTGACTGGCTGGAACGATAGTGAGGCCTACAACCGCGTTGCCTCCGATGTATTCCAGCTCCAATCAATCGGCCCGACGGGGGATCAATTAAACCCGGTTCAGGAGGTGTTGACGACCCGTCGTGCGATCATCGCCACTGATGATCTTATGCTGATCAATCGCGCTGGCACGTCTTACTGTGTCACGGTGCATGCGTCACCGCTGCTGAACAGCGATCAGGTGGTCGATGGTGTCGTGCTTGTCCTCCACGATGTGACCGCGCGCCGAAGGGCCGAGGAAGACCAGCGTGAGTGGGATCGACGGCTGTTTCACACACAAAAGCTTGAAAGCCTGGGCGTGCTGGCAGGCGGGATCGCTCACGATTTTAACAATCTCTTGACGGTGGTTCTTGGCAATGCGACACTCGCGCTGCTCGAATTGCCGGACGCTGCCCCGGCGCGCTTGAGCCTCCAATCTATCGAGCACGCAGCACGCCACGCCGCCGATTTGACTCGCCAAATGTTAGCGTATTCTGGCAAAGGTCAGTTCTTCGTCCAACAGATCGACCTCAATGCTGTGGTCACGGATATGACGCCATTGCTTCGTGCAGGCATGGCGAAAACAGCGGTGTTGCAGCTCCAGTTAGCGCCGAGTCTGCCCGCGATCGAAGCTGATGTAGCACAGGTGCGCCAGATTGTCATGAATCTGGTGGTGAATGCAGCAGAAGCGCTTGGCGAGCAACCCGGTTTGATCACGGTGCGAACCGATGTGCGCCTGGTTTCCCGCGAGGAACTTTCACAGGCCACGGTTGTCAACGATCTGCCGGCTGGGCGTTACATTGTGCTTGCTGTACGCGATACCGGCAGCGGGATAGATGCAGAAGCGCAGGCAAGCATCTTCGAGCCGTTTTATACCACGAAAGCGCCAGGGCGCGGGCTGGGGCTGGCGGCGGTTCAGGGAATTGTGCGCGGACACGGCGGAGCTTTGAGCGCGTGCAGCACGCTTGGCCAGGGATCGACCTTTACCGTTATGTTGCCGGTGGTAGCGACGCCGGCAATCCTGCCAATCGCTGTGCCAGCAGCGCACGCACCACCTAGGGCGTAGCACGGCTGGCGCTGACACGAGCCGCATGGTTAAACGCCTGCTGGCCCATTTCGGGCCGGTTGAAACCAAAACGCGCAATCGTTCGCATAGTAGGCATCACCGACAAATATCTTCCTCCTGTTCAACGAGAAGAACTGCACAAGATTACGGACGTAGCATAAACAACCCATGCGTCACGGATTTTGTAGCAACTAAATCCAAATTTAGGTTATTCTCGCATTGTATTGTGAAGGTATTCACGTTCTTGTACGAGAGAAGGACACGAACTCAATGAACGCTCGCCGCCGCACCTGGCCGCAGATTGCTGCTTCAGAAATAACTCCCGAACATATCTACCGTTCGCGCCGCCAGTTTCTGCGGGCAGCCGGTGCATCGATTGGCGCGGGCCTGCTGGTCGCCTGCGCGCCTTCAGATGGCAGTTCAGCTGCACCAACGCCAGCGGCGGATGCGACCAGCAGACTACCCTATGGCGTTGGCACGGTAGACGAACTGGGCAAGGCTGCGAACTCGTTCGAGCAGATCACGACCTATAACAACTACTACGAATTCAGCACCGGCAAGGAAGAAGTCCATACGCTGGCGAGTGGTTTCAAAACCGAACCGTGGACAGTCGCCGTCGATGGGCTGGTCGGCAAGCCACAAAGCTTTGATATCGACGATCTGCGCACCATGTTCGATCAAGAAGAGCGCGTGTATCGCTTACGCTGCGTTGAAGGCTGGTCGATGGTTATTCCCTGGCAGGGCTTTGCGCTTTCCAAGCTCCTGAAGGCGGTCGAGCCGAGCGCAGCAGCGAAATTCGTGCGCTTCGAGTCAGTCTCGCGCCCCGAGGAGATGCCTGGACAGAACGATATTTTTTCATTCCAATGGCCGTATGTCGAGGCATTACGGCTGGATGAAGCCATGAACGACCTGGCGCTTGTGGTGACTGGCTTGTATGGCAAGCCGCTGCCAGCACAGAATGGCGCGCCACTGCGGCTAGCTTTGCCGTGGAAATACGGCTTCAAGAGCGCAAAGGCGATTGTCAAAATCACGCTCACTGCCGAGCAACCCGCAACATTCTGGACGACCGCGAACGCGGCGGAGTACGGCTTCTATGGCAATGTCAACCCGGATGTCGACCACCCGCGTTGGAGCCAGCGCAGCGAGCGCCGGATTGGCGAGCTGTCACGGCAGCGAACACTGATGTTCAACGGCTACGAAAGCAGCGTGGCCGCGCTCTACCAGGGCATGGACTTGGCGGTGAACTACTAATGACAACGCTCGCCGCGCGCCCGCGCCAGGCTTGGCTCACGCCGCTCGTGCATGTTGCCGCGCTGGCTCCGCTTGTCTGGATCGGCGTGGACGCGCTTTCGGGTGGCCTGACGGTCAACCCGATTCAGGAGCTAACCAGCCGCACGGGCAAAATCGCCCTGGTGTTGCTCATGCTTTCACTCGCATGCACGCCGCTGCATGCCCTGCTTGGCATGCCGCGCCTGCTCAAGCTGCGCCGGCCACTTGGGCTGTATGCGTTTCTGTATGCAGCGCTGCACCTGCTGGTGTTTGCCGTGCTGGATAACGGGTTGGATTGGGAAATCATTCTGGAAACCGTGTTCGAAAAGCGTTTTGCGCTGGTGGGTTTTGCCGCCTTTGTCATCCTCACGCCGCTGGCCGTTACCTCCACCAAGTGGTGGCAGAAGCAGCTGGGCAAGCGCTGGAAGCTGTTGCATAAACTGGTGTACGTCGCAGCGTCGCTGGCCATCTTGCACTTCATTCTGCTGGTGAAATCGTTGGCACTGCGGCCTGAGCCGCTGGTGTGGGGATTCGTTCTGGCCATTTTACTCATTGCCCGTGCGCCGTTCATCCGGCGGCAGTTCGTGGCGATGCACAATAGATTCGCGCGCCCCGTTCGCATACCATCCCAGCCAGTTTCTGGGCGAAAGGATTAATTCTATCCAACACCGGCTGCGCTACTGACGCTATTCACGTTGCTGTTCGCACCTATCGTATCGTACCAACAAATTCCCAAGGAGACGACCTACCGTGAAGTTTCAATTCCCAAAGAGCTTGCTGCTCGTCAATACCCTCGCTGTCGGCGCGCTGGCGCTGGCCTCCTGTGGCACACCGACCGCGCAGACACCGACCGCAGCTCCAATGGCTACGGCAATGGCCGAGCCGACCATGATGGCCGCGCCGACCGCAATGGCCGAGCCGACCATGATGGCCGCGCCGACCGCAATGGCCGCAATGGACGGCAACACGGTTGCCGATGTGGCAATGGCCGACGATCAGTTCTCGACACTGGTCGAGCTGGTGATCGCCGCTGATCTGCCTGATGTGCTGAACGGCCCTGGCCCGCTGACTGTGTTCGCGCCGACCAATGAGGCCTTTGCCAAGCTGCCCGCCGAAACGCTTGCAGCGCTCAAGGCCGACACCGCGATGTTGAAGGACGTGCTGACCTACCATGTGCTGCCGGCCAAAGTCACGGCGGCGGACATCACCGGTATGGGCGGCAAGGGTACGCCTGAGACCGCAAACGGTGCCATGGTCAACGTGACCACCATCGACGGTGCGGTGTATGTCAACGATGCCAAAGTGATCAAGGCCGATGTGCCCGCCGATAACGGCGTCATCCACGTTATCGACACCGTGCTGCTGCCGCCGGACATGATGGGCGCAGCGACAATCGGCGGCGTGGCAATGGCCGACCCACAATTCAACACGCTTTCGACCCTGGTAACGCTTGCTGGCCTTGGGCCGGTTGTGAAAGACCCAGCGGCAACGCTGACCGTGTTCGCGCCGACCGATGAGGCCTTCGCCAAGCTGCCTGCGGAAACCGTTGCGATGCTCATGGCCGACACCGAAGCACTCAAGAAGGTGCTGCTGTACCATGTGTTGGGCAGCGTTGTCACCAGCACCGATATCGCTGGAATGGGCGGTAGCGGCACGCCGGAAACCGTCAATGGCGCAACCATTGATGTGACGACCAGAGACGGATCGGTGTATGTGAACGACTCCAAGGTGATCGCCGCCGACATCGAGGTGGGCAATGGCATCATCCACGCCATCGATACCGTGCTGCTGCCACCTGACATGCGCTAGTTGCTGGTGTATTCGAATCGCCGCCAAGGCCGCGTGAGCACATGCCCACGCGGCCTTGGTTTTTTGTTGTGGCAGGCGGGTTTCAACCCGCTGCTGGTATGCCGAAACGCGCTGAAGCGCGTTTTGGTATATCAGACGCCGGATTCATCCGGTGGCCGTGGTGGCGGCGTAAAACAATACGCCACACTCAGGGCCATGTCAACATCACGGGAGGTGTGGAGG
>JACMIM010000910.1 GCA_014381165.1 Roseiflexaceae bacterium | reverse complement strand
TAAGCGCGCACTGGCGCTGCGCACAGCTTCCGCCGCCTTGAGCACACTTGCACCGGTGCTGACAGTGTCCTCAAGCAGCAGCAGGCGGCGGCCCGCGAGGTCGGCCCCTTCGATCTGCTGTCCGCGGCCATGGGCTTTCGCCTCGCTGCGCACATACGCCATTGGCAACCCACACAATTCCGACACCCACGCCACCCAAGGGATCGCGCCGGTCGCCGGGCCAGCCAGCACCTCAGCCTGACCAATATGTTGGGCAAATGCTTGCACAACCACACGCCGCGCCTGAAGATTGCCAAGCAACACGCGGTTGTCGCAGTAGATCGGCGAGCGCATGCCGGACGCAAAGGTGAACGGTGCATCCGGGCGCAGCACCACTGCCCCAGCCTGCAATAACGTTTGGGCAACGGTGTGCGAAAGCTGTGTCATAACTACCTCTTGTTCACAATAGACCAAATGCAGGATTGCCATCGTATCATCATTCAGCCGTGGGGTGTGATGTACCGCCTTGCACCTGCAGCAGTCGCACTCGGCCCTAAAACATGCCGAAGTGCGTTTAGTTGTACTCCAACGCGCTTCAGCGCGTTTCGGCATATCAGATGCCGGATTCATCCGGCGGCTGTGGTGGCGGCGCAGAACCGTATGCCAGATTCTTCCGCCTTGGGGTGCGACGTATGTGCTTGCGCGCCCGCCCGACCCGGCGCTTCAGCGCCGGGCTAGTGGGCACGGCGTGACCCCAGCTTGTCAACGCCGCTCCACTCCCGGGGCTGCACCACCACATAGCCCGGCACTTTAGCGCCGGGTCATTGGCCAAGTGACGAATGGTTGGTGCTGCAAAACAATACGGCACACCCTCCGCCTTGGGGTGTATTGCGGCACCACGCGATTTCAGCTATACTTCACGCTTAACCGAAGAATTTGCCACCGCAAAGTCGATGCACACGAGCCATCGGCTCTTTTGTTGTGTAACAGGAGGAACGTGCCATGCGTATCGGCCTTGATTTTGGTACAACTAACTCCAGCGCTGCGCACTACCGCGATCAGCAAGTGACACTGCTCAAGCTCGACCCGGTCAGCCCGAGTCCAACAATTATGCGCTCGGCGCTGTTCATCACGCGCGAGGGCGTGCCATCGATTGGCCGCGAGGCGATTAATCGCTTTACCGAGGGCAATGTTGGCCGCGAGATCGAGTACCAGTGGCGCTACATCGGCGAGTCCGAGGTCACTCTGGCCGATGTCGGCACGGTCATGCAATCGCTGTACGCCGTGATCGATTTGAACACGCCTGGCCGCCTGTTTCAATCGCTGAAATCCCACCTGCGCGATTCGTCGTTCACCGGCACCGATGTGTTTGGTACGCGCTACTCGCTGGAGGCGCTGATCGGCGTTGTGCTGCGCATCATGCTTGAGCGGATTGAACGTGAGATCGGCCAATCGGTCGAGGGCCTGGTAGTAGGCCGCCCCGTTCACTACGCCAGCGAGGCCCGGCTCGACGCGCTCGCGATCTCGCGCATGCGCCAGGCCGCCCAATTGGCTGGGTTGCCGCCGATCGTCTTTCTGCCGGAGCCGACCGCCGCCGCGCTGGCCTATGCAGCTACCGCGCGAGATCAAGAGCATGTGCTAGTTTTCGACTTTGGCGGTGGTACGCTGGACGTTACTGTGATGCGGATCGACGGGCAGGGCCTGCGTGAGGTGCTGTCCACCGACGGCGTACCAATCGGCGGCGATCTGCTCGATCGGCGCGTGGTGATGGGCAAGCTCACGCCGCACTTTGGCGCTGGTGCAACACTTGGGGCACGCCAGCTGCCGCTGCCGGCTGTGCTGCTTGAGCATCTGAGCGAATGGCAGAGTATTGTCGATCTCACCCAGCCGCGCTACTTGGCGTTGATCGACGAGGCTATCAACAACGGCGACAAGCCCGACGAACTCAACGCGCTACGAACGCTGGTGCGCGAGAATTACGGCCTGCCGATGTATGAGGAGGTCGAGCGGGCCAAAGTGCGCCTCAGCGAATCGCGGCAGACCACGATCAGCATGCATGTGCCGGGAATCGATTTCGACGAGCCGTTCGAGCGCTGGGATTTTGAGCGGTTGATCGGCCCTGATGTGCGTGCGGTTGCCGCCTGTATCGACCGCGCGGTCGTGGCTGCTGGCATGCAGCACAGCCAGATCGATGTGGTGCTCCGCACCGGCGGCTCCTCGCGCATCCCCAGGTTCGTCAAAATGCTCAGTGAAAAATTTGGAGCGGAGAAGCTGCGCGAGATGGATGCCTTCACCGGCGTGGCCTCGGGCCTGGCGGTAGCCGCTAGCGATGATGCGCTGTGGGAGCGGCTCCAGGCCGAGCAGATCGTGCCACCTGCGTAATCTTCGATGCCGGGTTTGCGGGCGCAGCCACCGTGGAGAATTCGCAGGCTTGCGATTACGCCGAGGGTTCCAGCTCCTCGCGATAGGTCGCAGATTGGCCAAACGTTTCCTCGACCTCCACCTCGATTGCGCACAGATGGCTAGCATCTCCACTTTGCGCAAGCTGTTCGTGTAGCTGCCCGCACAGATAACGCGCAATCAGCTCCACGGTGGTGTTGGCGATGGGTAGAATCACCACATCTTCGCCGGGAAAGCGGTACCAGCGCGTGCCAACCCGTACCAGCACCCCGCCATCAGGCTGTGGCTCCACGCTAATCAGCACACTTTCGCTGGGCAACAGCATACGGTGGTCAAGCTCGTCGCTAATACGCTTCATCATGCGCTTCAGCGTGACGAAATTGAACACATAGGAATTCTGATCAAGCGGCCCTTCCACCGTTACGCTAAAGCGATAGTTGTGGCCGTGGGCTGGCTCGACCTTGCTGCCATCGTAGGACGCAAAGTGACCAGCCGCAAACATGAGGTTGTCTTTGCTGATGTGTATTTTGTAGTGTGCCATATGAAGAAATGAAAAGAGACAGCCCCGCTACCGGAGCTGTCTCTCTGCTTGACAACTATTAACCTACTGGCCGATGCTCTTCTGAAAGCAGGTGCGGTGGTGGTAGGTCTTGCTGCTGCGGCGACCATCCATCACAACCACCAGTTCACGGTCGTTGGCGATATTCTGCCCGCAGTTCATGCACGAATGATTAGTCGAGCGGCCGCTCTTATCGCGAGCCGTTACGTCTGTCTTTGATTTCTTCTCAGCCATTTTGTCAGCCCCCGTGTTTGCATACTGCTTCTTGGGCGGCAGCCTGTTGAACAAGCGCGCCGCGAAGCACGCTGACCATCTGCCGACAACGTCATATAGTATACCATATTTAGCCGCCGCCTGTGGACTGCATCCTGTGTCGTATTATCACGTATAATCGGCAGAACCAATCTGTACATAACAAAGGACTGCTTGTGTGATCGAAGTAACCTGTACGCGCTTTGTTCGCGGCAGCCCCGCGCACATTTTCGAAATCCTGGCCGATCCAACGAACCTGGCGCGAATGTTGCCACGTGTACGTCGGATCGATGTGCTAGAGCAGTTCGACGATCACGCGCGGATTGCCACGCACATGGCATTTGGCCCGTTCGGCACGGTGCGTAATGAGGGCGAGGCTCGCTGGCGCGACGGCAGCGAAATCAGCTTTATATCACGCACACCTATCTTTGTCGAAACGCGCTGGCAGATCGTGCCAGCAAATGCCGGAGCTACTGTCAACGTGATCCTGCGGCTTGATTTGGCACCACTGATCGGACCGCTAGCTGGGTTCATTCCCCCGCGCCAAGTGGTTGAGATGGTTGCGCCAGAGCTAGAGGCCGCGCTTGCCGCACTAGCCACGCAGGTCGAAGCCGCTTCGGCGGATAACCCGCATCCGGCCAGTCTATGATCAACGTTCCGCGCTTGGTCGCAGGCCTGCTTGTGAGCACGCTGATAGGATATATTGCATACCGCCGCCATTCGCTCACGCGTAGTGGTTGGTTAGGCGCAATCATTACTGGTTCGGCGACGTTCGGATTTGGTGGATGGGCCTGGGGTAGCACGCTGATCGCCTTCTTTATTTCGTCGAGCCTGCTATCCCGTTACAAACAGCAACAAAAGCAGCAAATCGCCGGTGAAAAGTTCGAAAAAGGTGGCGAACGCGATCTCTGGCAGGCGCTCGCCAATGGCGGAATTGGCGCTGCGCTCGCGTTTCTCTATGGGTTTGTGGGTGCCGACGCCATTCTGGCCATGTTTGCAGGGGTTATGGCAACAGTTACAGCCGACACCTGGGCGACTGAACTCGGCGTGTTGAGCCGCACTCAACCACGGCTGATCACTACCTTGCAGCCAGCGGCCCCTGGAACATCGGGTGCAGTCACGTTGCTAGGGTTACTAGCAAGCCTTGCAGGGTCTTTATTTATTGGTCTATGTTTACTGCTTGGCTGGCGGCTTGAGTACGGCGTGTGGGCAGTTTGGCTGCTCGCTGCCGCTGGTCTTGGCGGCCTGGCAGGCAGTCTTTTCGACAGCCTGCTCGGTGCTACCATTCAGGCTATGTATCGAAATGATCAGGGCGACCAGACTGAGCGTGGACAAGGGCGTGATGGACAGCCCTACGACCACATGGCAGGTTGGCGGTGGGTCAATAACGACACTGTGAATCTCGTGAGTTCATTCTTGGGTGGAATATGTGCTCTGATCGTCGTGCTTGTCGTATAACTGGTATCAAAACGGTAATGCGCTTGCGCTAGCATTCTTCCTGTGTAATACTATACCGTAGCACTGCTTCACGAAACACAGATCGCACTCCACGGCGAGCGAAACCGGTGCATCTAGAACGCACACGCTTTGCTGTATCGCAGCAATGTTTGGGTACAGTGGTACAGCCCTGCGATAACCTTACACGTTCCTATCTGCTCAGTGCCACGACGCAAAAAGGGGTAGAGCGATCATGACAGCGCGATCCATCAAAAGCCGAACGACCAAGCACAAGAACATCACCCGAGTCGACCAGCCCTCCAAGAACACGCACGGCTATAACGTTCGCATTCAATGGAAGGGACAGCTGTACACCAAATTTTTCAGCGACAATGTGTGTGGTGATCGGCTCTCAGCCCTGCACGATGCGATCGAGTGGCGTGACTCCACCGAAAAGGTGATCGGCAAACCCCATACGTCGCGGCAGGTGGTTGGCCTATCCGCACGCAATAAAACCGGTGTGATCGGCGTGCGGCGGCGCAAACGTGGCAGCACCGAAGTCTACGAGGCAACCTGGATTACCGACGAAGGCAAAGTTGGCCGCACGACCTATTCGATCGCTCGCCATGGCGAGCGCAAGGCCTTTAAGCTTGCCGTCAAGGCACGCACGGAGCACGAGGCCAAGCGGCAGCTAACGCCGATCGAGGAAGTTCACGCGAACCGCACAATGCGACCGCGTGAGGTGAATCTTATCACAGCACCACAGCCGGTCACACTGGCCCCGCTAACTCCAGCGCTTGCACCCGAATGGGGCGACATGCCGGATTGGCCTGAGCTTGAGCAGATTCGCCAGCGTAAAAGCGCCAGCGCATAACGGAAGCGCAACAAAAAGCAGCTCACCAAACGGTGAGCTGCTTTTTGTTACTGGCGGAGCCGACGGGATTCGAACCCGCGCTCTGAACCTTGACAGGGTTCCATGTTTGACCACTACACCCCGGCTCCGCGTGGTGACCCCAGCGGGATTCGAACCCGCGATCTTCACCTTGAGAGGGTGACGTCCAAGACCGCTAGACGATGGGGCCGTTTGCCAGAAATACTTTCTCAACACCGCCAATACTATAGCACACTTCTGTTGATTGCGCAAGTTAACGCTTCGGCTTGGCAGGGCTGATGCGATGTCACCTCCGGCGGGGGTTTGGGGGTGGCGAGGCCACTTCAAGCTATTTTTTCTTGCTTTTTTGGCGGCTCAGCCGCCAAAAAAGCAAGAAAAGTAGTGTTTGGGCCATAGCCCCAATAACTTTGCATCAGCCCTGTTCAGCTTGGGTGGGTGAAGTACACCATAGGTGTGATCTGTGCAAATTAGGCGCGGTTGACAAACAATTTTATTGCAGTTTTGTGAATGAGTGTGAATGAGCGTGAAGGGCTATTGCTGCTTCTAGCGCTGTATGCTAGAATTGTCGCAGTCGAGCGCAACGAGTCGATCATCCCGGCTGGCGTTGCAGAGGAGTGTTTCTATGTCCGAACAGGCGGCCCGAAATCCAGCTATCATCCTTGTCGAAGACGAGCCAGACATTCTCATCATCTTGCACCGGCTCATGCGCGATCTGACTGGCGGCTATGATATTGTCACGGTGAATGGTGGCGCAGAAGCACTGGCACAAATTGCGCTGCGCCCCGTGCCACTGCTGATCACCGACTATAACATGCCGGGCATGAATGGGTTGCAGCTGACAGCGGCCGTCAAGGAATCATCACCGAGTACGCGCGTTGTGTTGATTACGGCCTACGCAACGCCTGAGCTTGAAAAGCGTGCGCGTGAGTTCCGAGTCGATCACTACTTGCCCAAGCCGTTTCCACTCGACCGACTGGAGCAGATCGTTCGTGATGTGCTGCATTGATCCTGGCGTCGTGTGTTGTCGCACGTAGGTGTTAGCACACAGGCATTTCAGGGTTCTCTCAGATGGGTTTCATTGTTCAACTGCGCATCATGCGCTACCATTTTACTACTGGCGTATGGCCGTTGCTGCGCCGATCCAGAGAGGAATCTGCTGTGCTTGAGTCATTTCCCGGCCTACTACTGGTCGTGATGATAGTTATAACACTTGTATTGCTGCCGTACCTGCAGGAAGACCGACCCGCCGAAGGGCGGCGCGCAACCGAAGAAGTCCGTATTAACGTCAAGTCGCGCCGCGATAAGCTTTGAGTGGCACCTGCCGTCCGCAATGTATTTAGGATTTACGCAGTTGGCGTCTTGCACATGCAGCAGCATGGAACGTCTATCTTTTTGTCTCGTTTTTGGGTGCAAAGCACCAAAACGAGACAATTAATATGTATTTCTTTGCCCGCCGCAGGCGAAATGAAAGGTCTTGAGCAACTGCGTGACTGCTCGTTTTGTAAAGGCCGCTCCTGCATTGCAGGAGCGGCCTTTGTAGGCTAGTTCGCTGTACTCGCGAACGGTTCTACTGGCTGCGCTGTTG
>JACMIM010000010.1 GCA_014381165.1 Roseiflexaceae bacterium | reverse complement strand
GGCACAGGCGTGTTGGTGGCGGGCACAGGCGTGTTGGTGGCGGGCACAGGCGTGTTGGTGGCGGGCACAGGCGTGTTGGTGGCGGGCACAGGCGTGTTGGTGGCGGGCTCTGGTGTGAACGTTGCTGTTGGCGGCACGAATGTAGCTGTGGCAGGCACGGGCGTGCTGGTAGCACTCGGCGTCGGCTGAACTGGCACGGGCGTGCTAGTCGGGCGGGGCACGGCGGTTTGCTCAGACGGCGGGCGGGTAGCCGTTGGCGTTTGACGCGGTGGCAGAACCTCGGTTGGCGTTGGCGTTTGGCGTGGTGGCAGCACTGGTGAGGACGTAACGGTTGCGGCTGGCTCGTTGGTACTGGTGGGCGTCAGGCGTGGTTCTGGTGTTGGTGTACGGGTTGCCGCGCCGCCGATCACCTGCGGTGTACTGGTACTGGTTTCGCTCCCGGTTGGCGCGGTCGGCGTGGCCGTCAAATTTGAAGATGTAATCGTCGGCGTTGTTTCGACAGCAGCGATCGGCCCGGCTTCAGTTGGGCGAGCGAAGGGTGTCTGGGTGGGGCCAGCGGTGGGCGCACTGGCGAGAACGCCGCGCGTTGGTGTTGGCGCGAGGAGGCTGCCTGCCGGCACTGCTATCAGCGCAGCTGTGGGCAGGCTGCCAACCAGTATTGGTGTGGGCGTAATACTGGCGTCAGCCCCCGCCGCAGATGTGGCAGTCGCGCGGTTCGTCGCGATCAGTTCGACCGCCCGCGGGTTGATGGGTGGAATAGCGATATCGCCACGCCACGGTGCATAATCAGCCGCGCCAGCGGCCAACAGATTAATACTGGGCCGATAATCGCTGCGCGGTGCCATCACCGTCAGGATGACGCGCTCCAGGCCAAGGATGAGCAGCAGCGCCAGGATGAGTGTGCCGACTGCCAACCAGCGAAGCGGTTCACGCTGTTGCGTTCTTAAGTTGGGAGACGGCGGCTGCATGGGTGTGTCCATCGGCTACGGGAAGCGAAAAGCTGAATGTACTGCCTTGACCGACCTCGCTATGAACCCAGACATTGCCGCCAAGCCGTTCGACCAGTTGGCGTGTAATGGCGAGTCCAAGCCCGCCGCCGCGCTCTTGTGAACTGTTGCCCTCGATCCGGTGAAACCGGGTGAACAACCAGCTTATTCGCTCTGGTGCAATGCCCGGCCCGGTATCGCTAATGTCGATCTGTATAAGGTTATTGTGGTGAACCGCGCTCAACGTGACCGTTCCTTGCAACGTATAGCGCCGGGCGTTGTCGAGCAATTGTGTCAGAATAATCCGCAGTTGTTCGCGATCGCTCAACACATGGGGCAAATCCGACGGGATAGAGAAGGTCAGGTTCAGGCCCTTTTTATCGAACGCGCGCTGCATCGGTGCGATGGTCGTCTCGATCACTGCGCCAATATCAAGCGGCTCGATCTCGGTGGCGAGCGTGTCGGATTGGATGCTGGCTACAAGCACGATATTTTGGATCAGACCACGAATCTGCTCGGCACGATTATGAATGACATCAATTACCTCGCGCTGATCGGCATTGAGTTCACCGCAGACGCCGCGCAGCAGCAGTTCGGCATAACTGTAGATTGGCGTAAGCGGCGTGCGCAATTCGTGGGAGATCGTCGCAATGAAATCGGTCTTGGCCTGATCGATCGCCACTTCGCTGCTAATATCGTGGAGGACGAATACTTCGCCGCTCCGCTGCATTGCGGCGTCTACCACTGGAGCGCGGTTGAGGGTGATAGTTTTGCCGTGGATGGTGTAGTGGTCGGCACCGGCGCGGGCCTCGCCAAACAAGTTCTGGCCACCAACGGCGCGCTCCAGCGGCAGATCGTCGAAGCTGTGGCGCTGAAGTTGGGCCAGCGGCACCCCAAGCATCTGCTGCGCGGCCTGATTCGCCATGGTGATCGTGCCGCTGCTGTTGACCACCAGCACGCCATCGCCGATCGATTGTAGGATGGCTGCGCGCTCAGAGGCGTCCTCGGCCACCTGCCGAAACAGCAGCGCGTTATACAGCACACTGGCGGCCATATTTGCCGTGGCGGTCAGGGTTGGTAGTTCGGCGGGCGTCATCACGTTGGAATCGCGATGCCCAAAGATCAGCACGCCCTCAAGTGAATCCTGAATGAGGAGTGGTGTCAGGAGCAGCTGTTGAAAGCCCGCAACGTTTGCCAACCCGCTGGTTGCCAGCATGGGGTCGCCACCATCCAGCAGTTGCTGCTTGCGGCTGCGGGCCAGTTCATGCAGCATCAAATCGCCGGATGAAAGGCGCACAGGTGCAAGCTGGCGTAGCTCTGGCGATGCGTCGCGTGGCAAGGCGTAGTGCCAGCTGCCGCGCTCATCCAGCAGCGCCACTATCTCCACACCAGGCACCAGCGCGCGGGCAGTCTCGCCAGTCACTTCCAGCACATCCTCGATGTTGATCTTTGAACTAAGATCGCGGCTCGTATTGTACAGCCGGAGCAAGTGCTCGGTCATCTGGTTGAAGGCAACGCCGAGCCGACCAAGTTCATCTTGGGTTGCAATTGATGTGCGCCGCTCCAGATCACCGCCCGAGACTGCCTCGGCAGTGGCAACCAGTGCAGAAAGTGGGCGCGTGATCGATCTTGCGATCGCGTAGCCGATCAGCACTGCGCCAAGTGCTAGGGCCAGTGTGATGGCAAGAATAGCATTTCGACTGAGCGAAAGCGATTCGGTTTGGAAATCGCTAGATAAGCCTACTGAGAAATAGCCAACCTGTGATTGTGCGATCACCAGTGGACTATACGCCAGTTGATAGCCTTTGGCGCGCAGCTGGACGGTGTCGAACACGGCCCCGGTGTTGTCGCTGGCCAACTGTTGCAGGGTTCGCTCGCTCATGGCATAGCTGGGCAACTCGTCCTCACGGCGCAGCAACGATGAGCCGATCGGCGTTCCGTCATTCGCGTAGTAGTTCGTAATGACCGACTGGCTGGTTCGCTCGAACAATTGGAGCATTCGGTCGATCTTGATGCCAATCAAGACGCCGCCGACCACCTGTTGGTCGTTTGATACCGGAACCACCGTGTAGAAATAGGGTTGCGGGTCGGGGAGGAACTGAATCAGGCTGGCATACTTATCGATATCGTCGCCAGGTGTGCTGTTCAGCACCTGCTGAATAGTGGCAACGGAGCTAAGATTCGTGCCTTCAATTTTCGAGGGCGGCTGGTCATCGCCATTGCGCAGCCAGTCGAGATGGGCCTTGCCAGTGCTGTCGAACGCGATCAGGCGATCGACATCTAGCGATTCCCTGAACTGGCGCTGATAATCGTACAGTGGTGTCAGCGCCCGCTCGATCTCGGCGGCATCGCCGCTCGCAAAAGCCGCCGGCATTGATTGCGCATTCGCACCAGGATTATCCTGCGCAAGTGCCACCAGGTACAGAAACGCCAGGTGGTCACGTTCACGCTGGAGCAGGGCGGTCGAATTGCTACGTGCGATCTGCTTGAGCTGCTCGTTCAGGCGCTCCTGCGCCGAGGCGGCGGTCAGGGCAAGCGCGATCGCGGCGCCCGCCAGGGTTACGAGCAACACCAGCGACAGGTAGGGGAGAATAATTTTATACTGAATCTGCGATGTAATCAGTCGCACCAGGCGTCGCATGCAGTCCTACCTTTGCCCATAACATTTTACAGAATCCAGTATCTCTCACCGACTAGTCAGTTG
>JACMIM010000909.1 GCA_014381165.1 Roseiflexaceae bacterium | reverse complement strand
GGAAGCTTGGTTCATACGGCTATTGTAGCATTACGGTCGAAAATACAGTGGGCGTGGCGTACACGGTTGCGCCACCACGACGGCCACCGGATGAATCCGGCGTCTGATACGTCAAAACGTGCTGAAGCGCGTGTACCCGCATTCAACGCGCTTCAGCGCGTTTTGTATGGCAGCAGCGGGTTTCAACCCGCCCGCGCCTATTGGGTATTTGCGACTGTGCGTCGGTTGTGCGTGCTGCTGCTTGCCCTGGCTGTGGTGCCAACCACGCACGTACAGGCTGCGCCCGCCTGCCCTGAGGGTGGGCGCGCCTGTAACGTTGGCGAGCGCGCGCCGCTGCCGACGGGCGGCTTTATCGAGCGCGAGGGTGCGGTGCTAACGCGGCTTGGCCAGCCGGTGCAGCTGAAGGGCGTGAACTATTACCCGCAGTGGCGGCCATGGGCAGATATGTGGTGGGATTGGGATGCCACGCAGATCGCCCGCGAGCTGCGCCAGGCTCGACGCGAACTAGGCATCAATGCCGTGCGTGTGTTAGTGCCATACAACATCACAGGCGCGCGCGATGGGTTGGGCGTGATTACGCCTGAGTTGCTGGGCCAGCTGCGTGAATTGGCCCAAATCGCCGGCGACAACGACATGCGGCTGTTGGTGACGCTGTTCGACTTCTACCACAACTTCGAGCAGCCCGGTACGCCCGCATTCGCACGCGACATCGCGTATGTGCGGGCGCTAGTCGGCGCGTTCAAGGACGACGAGCGTATTCTCGGTTGGGATGTCCATAACGAGCCGGATCATTATGGCGCGTGGGGCGACCGGCGCAGCGAGGTGCAGCACTGGCTCGGCCTGCTTGCCGATGAAATTCACGCGGTCGCGCCCAAGCAGTTGGTAACAGTCGGCATGGGCCAAGCCGAAAACCTGTGGCTGCCCGGCCCCGACGGACGCAGCGCGCTCGACTACAGCGATTTCGTCAGCGTGCATGTGTATGACGCCGGTGCAGCAGTCCAGCAGCTTGACGAGCTACGGCGGCGCACCGACAAGCCGCTGGTGGTCGAGGAGTTTGGCTGGCCGAGCGACCCGCCCTGCCTGGCTGCAAACTATGACGAGGGCACGCAGGCCTATGCCTATCGCACGATTTTGTCGGCGGCGCGCGGGCGAACCAGCGGCGTGTTTGCCTGGACGCTGCGCGACTACGACCACGCCCGAACGGGGCGCTGGGACAGCCGCGAGGAACACTTTGGCCTGTATCGCGCCGACGGCACGCGCAAGCCGGCCGCAGCGATCTTTCGCGCCGAACGTGTCGCGCCGCTGCCAAGTGACGACCACACGCGCCTGCCGCTGACCAACACAAGCACTGGCTTTCCAAATGATCAGTATGCGCCGCTGCCAATCACTGGCACACCCTACCATGTGAAGGGCCAGTTTCGGATCGCCTGGGAGCGGCTGGGTGGCCAGGCGAGTTTTGGCTTGCCACTCGGCGATGCCTTCCAGCGCCATGACCAGCGCCGGGTGATTCAGCACTTCGAGCGCGCCGTGCTCGAGCTAAATCTGGATGCCGAGCGCCCTGCTACCTATGATCAGATGAGCGATGTCGAGCAGGCTCAGGTGTGGCTCACGCCGCGCGCGATTGGCCGCGCCGCGCTGGGGCCGGGCGGCGAACCAACCACGGTCGCAGCACGCTTCCAGGAATTCTACACACGCATCGGTGGCGAGTGGCGACTTGGCCGCGCGATCTCGCCATTGGCTGCATCGCAGTCAACTGGGGTCGAGGTGCAATTTTTTGAGCGTGGGCGGCTGGAATGGGCAGCCGAACGTGGCGTGTCGGTGAGCGATCTGGGTGTGCAGGCGCGGGCGGTGGAATGCGCTGCCATGCTATACTAGCCATAAATCCTAATAAGTTAGGACTTACGCAGTTGGTGACTTCAGCCTGCGGCAGCATGGAGAATCTATCTCTTTTGTTTCGTTTTTTGGCGCAAGGCACCGAAAAACGAAACAATTATTCCTTGTTTCCTTGCCCGCCGCAGGCGGAATGAAACCTGTTGAGCAACTGCGTAACTCCTAATAACTGTTAAGGCACGAAGACACGATAATCGGAAAAACATAAGGCACAACTTCGAGTCTTCGTGTCTTCGTGGTTATCTGTTCGGACGAGCGGGAGACGCAACGTGACGACATATGCGCTATCTGGCGTCGATATAGCGGCTGGCACGCAGGCGACCAAGTTGATCGCCGAGGTGGTGCGCTCGACTCACGGCGCAGCGGTGCTATCGGGGCTGGGTTCCTTCGGCGGCTGCTTTGATCTGGCGCAGGCGGGGGTGGTGGGCAACGTGCTGGTGGCCTCGACCGATGGCGTGGGCACAAAAACGCTGGTGGCGACAGCGCTGGGCCGGTATGATACGGTCGGCCAGGATTTGGTCAACCACTGTGTCAACGACATTCTGGTGCAGGGCGCGCGCCCACTGTTCTTCATGGATTACATCGCAGTGTCAAGGCTCGACCCACACCAGGTGGCGGCGCTGGTTGGCGGCGTGGCGGCGGCTTGTCGCGCGGCGGGCTGCGCCTTGCTGGGTGGCGAGACAGCTGAGATGCCCGATGTGTACCAGGCCGGGGCATTCGACCTGGCTGGCACGATTGTTGGTGCGGTGGAGCGCGAGCGGTTGCTGCCGCGTGATGTGGTCGCGGGCGACGCGATTCTTGCGCTGCCATCGAGCGG
>JACMIM010000908.1 GCA_014381165.1 Roseiflexaceae bacterium | reverse complement strand
TTGACCCGTGGCACCTCGATCGTGATGTCGATGCGATCCAGCAGCGGCCCGCTGACGCGTTTCTGATAGCGCGTAATTGCCGCTGCGCTACACGTACACTGGCGTTCGCTATCGCCTGCCCAGCCACACAAGCAGGGGTTTTGCGCCGAGATTAACATAAAAGATGCTGGGTAGGTTATGCTGCCGACTGCCCGAGACAGTGTCACCACCCGATCTTCCATCGGCTGGCGCAACACTTCCAGCTTCGAGCCGAACTCTGGCAGCTCATCCAGGAACAGTACGCCGCGGTGTGCCAGCGAGATCATGCCCGGCTTGACCCGGCCAGCGCCGCCGCCGACCAGCCCCGGCAGCGAGGTGGTGTGGTGTGGCGAGCAGAACGGTCGCTGGCGCACCAGCGGCGTCTCCTTGGGCAGCTGCCCCGCTACGCTGTACACCTTGGTGACTTCCAGCGCCTCTTGCAGCGTTAGCGGTGGCAAGATCGACATGATCGCTCGCGCCATCATGGTTTTGCCGGAGCCAGGTGATCCGCTCATCAGCACATTATGCGCGCCAGCTGCCGCCACCTCCAGCGCCCGCTTGACGTGCTCCTGGCCCTTGACATCGCAAAAATCGACGCCATGGTATTCTGCGCCGCCATCCAGGCTCACCGCGCCAAGGTAGGGCGGAATCGGTCGCTCGCCGCCAATATGGCCGGCCAAGTCGGCGAGTGTGCGAATGGGGATGATCGCAATCTTATCGATCAGCGCGGCCTCGGGCGCGTCCTCGTGAGGGACATAGACCGTATGGATGCCATGCGAGCGGGCCACCGCCACCATTGGCAGCACGCCGTCGGTGTGGCGCAATGTGCCATCCAAGCCTAATTCGCCGATGAACACCGCGCGCTCGACATCGCCACGGACTTGCTCGCTGGCCAGCAACAGGCCGATCGCAATTGGCAGATCGTAGGCCGGGCCAGCTTTGCGCAGATCGGCGGGCGCAAGATTGACCGTCAGGCGCTTCATCGGAAAGCTGAAACCGCTGTTCTTGACCGCCGCGCGCACCCGCTCGCGGCTCTCCTGTACGGCGGTATCGCCTAGGCCAACCACGGTGAAGGCGGGCAATCCCTGCGCAATATCGACTTCGACCTCGACCAGCAGCCCTTCCAAGCCGATTACAGCACAACTATGAACTTTTGCAAGCATGCTCTTCCCTATTGGTACATATGTTCGTTATTCATGTATACCGCAAGAGCTGCGAAAAGGATACGGGTGGGCAAAAAACTGGTTCGCCTGGAAGCGCAGCTACTGGTCGCTGGCTGAACGAGTGTCCTACTCGGCGGTCGCGGTGGTGGCGCTGCTGTTCATGCCATTTCTGAACTATTGGAATCTTTTGAGGTTGGGGCTGTAGCGGCAACATCGTCATCCCCCACCCTTTACCCCTCTCCCCGCTGGAAGAGGGCTGGGGTGAGGGAATGGTGCGAATCTGTGTCTTTGCTCTTCGCTATATACACTTACATGCGCGCCGCGCCAGTGATCGCCGCCGCAATCGGCGGCAGCACCTGCTTCTTACGCGACATCACGCCTGGTAGCCGCAGCTTGCCCTCGGCGAAGCGCCGTCCAAATGCGCGTTCGGCGATCTGCTCGCCGGCTTGATCGGCGGCGATCAGCAGGCTGAACTGATCCAGAATATCGGTGAGCAGGAGCAGGCTGGTGGTCAGCCCTTCACGATGCGTCTGAAAGCGCAGCGCCGTGCGCAATTCCTCCAGCGGCGGCATGCGCTCCTCGACATCGACCAGTTCCATCTGGGCGATGCCGATGCTGGTGTTGCCAAACGTGTATGCCTTCCAGTCGCGGCTCACCCACCAATCTGGCGGCGGCACCGGGTTCGGCAGCCGGGCGCGGAACAGCTGGTGCGCCAAATTCTCGATCTCCTGCTCGCTCAACTCGGCCAGCCACGCAGCCATCTCGCGGTCGCGCGGGGTGGTGGTGGGCGAGCGAAACTGGACGGTGTCGGAAAGAATCGCGCCGAGCATGGCCCCCGCGATCTGGGGCGAGGGTGTGATGCCGCTGCGCCGGTAGGCCTCGGCGATCAGTGTACAGGAGCAGCCCACCGCCTCGATCTGCATGGACAGTGGCTGAAGCGTGCGCAGCCCACCCAGGTTGTGGTGATCGATGATCGCGATGATCTCGCTTTCGGCAACGCCGGCTGCGGCTTGGCTGCTGTGGTTATGATCGGTCAGGATGACCCGACGGCGATCTTGCGGCACCAGCACGCGGCGCAGCAGCAAGCCCTGGTACGTGCCGTTGTCGTCGATCACAGGGATGCTGGCCAGCCGGTTCTGGCGCAGGTGCTGCTGCGCCTCGTTGAGCAGATCGTTTGGGTTGACCGTGACTGAATCGTGCTCCATGAAATGCTCGACTGCGCCACTTTGCTCCAGCAGCGCCGCCGCCGCCAAGCTGCTACGCGGTGTGCGCAGCAGCACCGTGCCATGCGCCTGGGCTAGCTCGATGATCTCCTGTGCCACCGGCGCGTTGCGCGCGACAATCACGCAGCCGGCCCCAGCCTCGATCGTGGCGCGCTGTAGTTCGGAATCGTCCTCGACAATCACCACATCGCCGGGCTGAATGCAGCGGCGTGCCTCCTTGGGCGAAAAGGTGCCCACCCAAACCTGGCCGCGTAGCTGCGCGTCGGGTCTACCAGCCAGCACCACGCCATTCAGTGCCTGGCGCGCCGTGGCGAGATCGCGCTCGACGCGCAGGGTAACATCGAGCAGCGCCAAGTAGCGGTCGGCCAGCAGGTCGCGCGGCAGCACACCGATCAGGCGCTGGCCGTCGAGCACCGGCAGCGCGCCCAACTCGGTTTCGCGCATGAGCAGCCCAGCCTCGCGTAGGGTGTTGCGCGGCGAGAGGTGCGGGACATCGTTGCGCATGACATCGGTGACACGCCAGTACACATCACTAATCTGGCGCGGCGGCGCAAGCTGTAGATGTTTCAGCAGCCAGATAGCTTCTGGCCCAAGGTCGTCGAGGTAGCAGGCGATCGCGTTGGTACCAGTCGTGCGGCGGTAGAAATCGGCCTAAGCTAGTGCCGAGCAGATAGCATCGGTATCTGGGTTGCGATGGCCGATCACCAGGATTTCGTCGGTCGAGGCGGGCATGTGGACTCCTGAACGCTAAGGCCAAAACGATCTACCACCAAGGCAGCAAGACACCAAGGCCGGTCAAATCAAATCTTGGTGTCTTGCTGTCTTGGTGGTTATGCTGCTTGGTAGGGGTAATAATATGCGTTTTATGGGATACTGTGTTCGTCCCTACCTTTACGCTCGCTTTGGCTTGACCGGCGCGCGCCCGTAGATTTCGGTGGTGATGCGTAGCCGTTCGCGCGCTTGGCCATCGATCTGCTCGGGCCGAAAGCGCCACGACCAGTTTCCAGCGGCCAGGCCAGGCGTATTCATACGCGCCTCGCTGCCCAGGCCCAGCACATCCTGGAGTGGCACAATTGCCGTGGCCGCCACCGAGGCAAAGGCGGTACGAATCATATCCCAGCAGATGTCGTGGCCATCGCGCGCAAGATACGTCTGCACGCGGCTGCGCTCCCAATCGGCCAGGTTGAGCCACCAGCCCAGCGTCGTGTCGTTATCGTGCGTGCCGGTGTAGACCACACAGCGCGGTGGGTAGGTGTGCGGCAGGTAGGGATCCTGGGGGTCGTTGCTGCCAAAGGCGAACTGCAGCACCTTCATACCTGGCAGCCCAAAGCGGTCGCGCAGTTCCTCGACATCGGGCGTAATCACGCCCAAATCCTCGGCGATAATCGGCAGGTCGCCCAGTTCGCGCTTGACCATGTCGAACAATCGCCCGCCTGGCGCAGTCACCCAGCGGCCATTCATTGCGGTTTCTTCGGCGGCGGGCACTTCCCAGTAGGCGGCAAAGCCACGGAAATGGTCGAGCCGGATGATATCGACCAGATGTAGGCTGGCGCGGAAGCGGCTGATCCACCAGTCGAAGCCGCGCTGCTCCAACATGGGCCAGCGGTAGAGTGGGTTGCCCCAGCGCTGCCCAGTCTCGCTGAAATAATCCGGCGGCACCCCAGCCACTACCGTCGGGTTGCCCTGCGCGTCTAGCTCGAAGATCGCCCGGTTGGCCCATACATCGGCGCTGTCGTAAGCTACGAAAATCGGGATGTCGCCAATAATGCGAATGCCACGCTCATTGGCCGAGCGACGCAGCGCGCCCCACTGGAGAAAGAACACATACTGCGTGTAGGCGTGGAACTGCACCTCGGTACTCAGCTCGCGCGACCAGCGCTGCACGGCATCTGGCTCGTGGCGGGCGATCTCGGCCTCCCAACTGACCCAGCCCGCGCCGCCGTGGGCTGCTTTGAGCGCAGCGAACAGGGCGTAATCGTCGAGCCAGGCGGCGTTGGCGGCGCGAAAGGTGTTAAAAGCTTGGCGCTGGCTGGGTGAGGCGTTGCTCATGATCCGGTCGAAGGTGCGCCGCAGCATATCCTGCTTGAACGGGATCACCGCACCGTAATCGACATGCTCGTCGGGAAAGTGCGGCGCGCTGGCGAAATCCGCATCGGTCAGTAGGCCCGCCGCGTGCAGCCGGTCGAGGCTGATCAGCATGGGGTTGCCAGCAAAAGCCGAAAAGCACTGATACGGCGAATCGCCATAGCCAGTCGGGCCAAGCGGCATCACCTGCCACAGCTGCTGGCCGGTTTCCTGTAGAAAATCGAGAAATTGGTAGGCGCTATCGCCCAGATCGCCAATGCCCCAACGCCCTGGTAGCGAGGTCGGGTGGAGCAACAGTCCGCTCGCTCGGGGTGTCGTGATCATATTTACCGCTTCTGGTTCATGAAGTACACAAAAAATGCTTGCCAGAAGTATACACGAACTTCGCGCAATGACTGAAGCCCGCTTAAATGATCAAATCACGGTCGGGCCGCGCAGCCATGTGGCCCAGGTGATCAGCACAGGAAACATAATCATGACAATTGGGAGTTGTGAATGATGACGCTCTAGAACAGGATTCAGCGTTTGCGCCTGGGTGTGAGTGGGTTGCACTAGAATTCGCGGCGGCCTTCGAGCGCCGAGCCGAGCGTGGCTGGGTCGGCCC
>JACMIM010000907.1 GCA_014381165.1 Roseiflexaceae bacterium | reverse complement strand
GCCATGGCGCGGCTGGAGGCGGCCAAGCGCCGCGCGGCCCGCCCAACGGCAGCCGCTAGCGAAATTCCGCCGCTGGTTCAGCCACCGATCGCGCGCCCACAAGCGCCGCCCCGTCCAATCCCGCCGCCGCGCTCCGGCACAATGGACGACGAACAGTTTGCCCGGCTGCTGGCGGCCAAGCGCCGCGCCAAGCGCGAAGAGAAGTGATACCCACGGCAATCATCAGTGTTGAAACGTTGGCTATTGGCTGTAACACGGGTTATTCAATAGCCCTGTGCTTAACGCAATAGCCCGGCGCTTCAGCGCCGGGTGGCGTCGGGGCGTTAAGCCTGCTCGAACGGCAATTCGACCACTGTACCAACCAGATCGCTGCCAGCCAGACTGACGTGCGTGCCGGGTTCCAGGTGGGCGCTGCGCACATACGCCAGCCCGATCGGCCCAAACCGTGGCGACACCACCACACTCGTGAGATCGCCAGCATCTTTGCCATCCACCGCGAGTTTGGCCGGCAGCGCTAAGGCTAAAGGCTGAAGGTTGAAGGTTGAAGGTAGCCGCAGCCCGCGCAGCGCCTTAGCCCGCCGTCCGCGGCTTTCCATTCGCGCGATGATCTCCTGGCCAACGTAGCAGCCTTTGGTGAAACTGATCGCGTCCTCCAAGCCAGTTTCGAGCGGAATGTATTCCTGGTTGAGTTCGTGATTGGTTGCGCCATAGCCAGCCTCGACCCGCAGCACATCAAAGGTCGGCGGGTCGAGTGTGGCCGCGCCTGCCTCCAGTATTGCGGCACGCACGGCTTCTGCGCCTTCAATCGGGAGGATGAGCCGAAAGCCCTGGCCGCCAAGTGGCAGCGTGCGGGCGACCAATACCACGAACCCAGCCAGTGTTCCAGCCACTGTCGCGTGCAGCACCAGCCCCGCAAAATCTACGCCAAACACACGGGCCAGCAGCGCAGGCGCGTGCGGGCCGTACAGCGCGAACTGCGCGTGCGAACGGCCAAGCGGTTCTAACGTCACCTTGTCGTTGAAGAAAATGTTCTTGCGCAGGTGGCTGAACACCGGCCCACCCTGCCCAGGGCCGCTCACAATAGTGATCTGCTCGGCTTGCACATAGACCGTAAGTACATCGATAATACGGCCAATTGGTGTGGTCAGCACCGTGCGTGTGCCCTGGCCGGGCTTCAGTCGGTTGATATCGTTGGTGGACAAACGGTGTAGCAGATCTGCTGCGCTGCTGCCGCGCATGGCGATCCGCCCCTGCTCCTGCTCGTCATAAAGTACGGCGGCTTCGAGCGCGGCGGTGTAAGTCTGTTGATTCATAGAAAAAACCTTTAAGTATAGGACTTATGCAGTTGGCGACAACAGCCTGCGGCAGCATAAGAAATCTATCTTTTTGTTTCGTTTTTGGTGCTTTCACCAAAAAACGAAACAATTATTCGTTATTTCCTTGCCCGCCGCAGGCGAAATAAAAGACGAAGGACGAAAGACTTGAGCTTTCGTCCTTCGTCTTTCGTTTTCCGCCTGCGGTAGTGCAATCTGGCGCGTTAGCTATTCAGTGTTTCAGTTTGGTTCGTGGCAATAAAGACCACCCGCTCGGCAATGTTGGTGGCGCGGTCGGCGACGCGCTCAAGCGTATGCGCCACGTCGAGCATATTGATTACACAGTCGAGCGTGTTGGGATTCGTGCGAGCGACATTCAGCAGATCCGCCGCAATCTGATCCTCCAGCTCGTCGACGCGCTCGTCCTCAGCTGCCAGTGTGCGCGCCAGATTCACGTCCAGACGGACGAATGAATCGAGCGCGGCGTTCAGCATCTGCTGCGCGTACTCGCCCAGGCGGTGGAGCTGCCCAGGAGTCTCGATCAGCTCAGGCGCACGCAGACAGCGGCCAACCCGCTTGCCAATGCCTTTGGCATAATCGCCCGCGCGCTCGAGTTCGCCTGCGATCGCCACGGTGGCGTTGAGCGTGCGCAGATCTGAGGCAAGAATAGGCTGTTGGGTTGCCAGCAGATGCTGGACGGCTTCCTCGATCTCTGTGCGCGCCAAATCGATCTCTCTGTCGCCAGTGATGACATGATCAGCCAGCGCTGTATCCCAGGTCTCCAACGCGCGCATCGCGTCGGCGAGCGCGTGCTCGACACGGCTACCCATGCGCAGCAAGTCGTCATGAACCGTCTTGAGCTGCTTGATATAGCGGTCGCGCATGTCTTCTGCTCCTTCTGGCGATCGATGCTGAAACCAGCCGACAATAATTCGGTATGCTATCACGGTTCTTCTGACCCGTCAACGAATAGCGGCGACACAGGAGCGGGGAAATTATGCTGTAGAAAGCTGCCGCAGGGCTATTGGCGCGCTTACAGCACTCTTGATCTGGTTGAAATGGGCCTGTATACGTAAGAATCTATGCTAGCACTGCCATACTAAGGTAGTGTTAAGAATGTGTAAGCCTTGGTATAAGCGCCGCCGCTTTGCGCTTTGGGTCTATGGCTGCTATACTGCCGATTGTGTGTGCATTCAACAGGCTAAGGCTGCGCCAAACATAGAAAAAACTATGCACGATCAGAGTCGCATTCGTAACTTTTCCATCATTGCTCATATCGATCATGGCAAGACAACGCTTTCAGACCGCTTTCTGGAAACGACCGGGACGGTTTCCAACCGTGAGCACCGTGAACAGTTGCTCGACGCGATGGATCTTGAGCGTGAAAAAGGCATCACCATCAAGGCCAAAGCAGTGCGGATGGACTATATCTCCGATAGCGGCGAGGCGTTTGAGCTGAATCTGATCGACTGCCCAGGCCATGTCGATTTCACCTACGAGGTTTCGCGCGCGTTGGCCGCCTGCGAGGGAGCGATCTTGGTTGTCGATGCCGCGCAGGGTATCGAGGCCCAAACACTCGCTAATGTGTACCTGGCGCTCGAACACGATCTGACGATTGTTCCTGTGATCAACAAGATTGACCTGCCTGGCGCACAGCCAGCGTATGTGGCCCAGGAGATCGAGGACGTGATCGGCCTGCCAAAAGAAGACTGTATTTTTGCCTCTGCTAAACAAGGCATCGGCATTCGCGAGATTCTCGAGGCAGTGATCGCGCGAGTGCCGCCGCCCACAGGCGACCAGACGCTGCCGGTGCGTGGCCTGATCTTCGATTCACACTATGATGCCTACAAGGGTGTGATCGCCTACGTCCGAGTGATGGAAGGCACGATCACTGCCAACACCCGTGTACGCATGATCGGCACTGGTGCCGAAGCTGAGACGCTGGACATCGGCGTGTTTCGGCCCACTATGGTCTCGAAGGCGTCACTGGCCGCTGGCGAAACTGGCTATGTGGCCACCGGCCTGAAGGATGTCGGCGACTGTCAGGTGGGCGACACGATCACCATGGCGGGCAACCCGGCGACCGAGGCGCTGGCTGGCTACCGGCCCGCCAAGCCCATGGTGTTCGCTGGCCTGTATCCAGTCGATTCTATTCAGTACCCGGAGCTGCGCGACGCGCTGGAAAAGCTCAAGATGAATGACGCCGCGCTGGCCTTTGCGCCGGAGACATCGGCGGCACTGGGCTTTGGCTACCGCTGTGGCTTTCTCGGCCTGCTGCACATGGAAATCGTGCGCGAGCGGCTGGAGCGCGAGTACAACCTCGACCTGCTGATCACCGCGCCCAGCGTGGCGTACCAGGTGCTCAGGAACGACGGCGAGGTAGTGGTTGTCGATAATCCATCCGAGATGCCGGACGCCGGGATGATCTCCAGCATCGAAGAGCCGGTTATGCAGATCAGCGTCTTTACGCCGACCCGCTACATCGGTACGATCATGGACTTAGTGACCAATAAACGCGGTGTGTTCAACACAATGGAGTACCTCGACCCGACCCGCGTTCACCTAAAATACACCATTCCGCTGGCTGAGATCGTCGTCGATTTTTACGACCAACTCAAAAGCCGCACCAAGGGCTATGCCTCGCTCGACTACGCACTGTCTGGCTATCAGGCGGCTGATTTGGTTAAGCTAGATATCATGGTCAGCGGCCAGCATGTCGATGCGCTCTCGCTGATCGTCCACCGCGATTTCGCCTACAACCATGGGCGTGCGCTGGCCGAGAAGCTGCGCAGCCTGATTCCGCGGCAACAGTTCGAGGTGCCAATTCAGGCGGCAATTGGCGCAAAAATCATCGCCCGTGAGTCGATCAAGGCCATGCGCAAAGATGTGCTGGCCAAGTGCTACGGCGGTGATATCTCCCGCAAGCGCAAATTGCTCGAAAAGCAAAAAGAAGGCAAGAAGCGCATGAAGATGGTTGGTAACGTCGAAATCCCCCAAGAGGCTTTCATGGCCGTTCTGAGCCTTGGTGATGGAAAAGGCAAATAACATCTGTTGCGCATGACGTGTTGCGTAAGCACGCAATGCGCAATTCGTAACACGCAACACGCAATTCTAAGGAGTTTTTGTGAACTTGAAGTATGTCTTGATAACTGGTATGTTCGCCTTGGCCCTGGCCGCGTGCGGCAACCAGCCTGCTACGCAAAGCCCCACCGCTGCCGCAGGTGACAGCAGCGGCACTGCCGCCACATCTGGTACGACTACCGCCCCAATTGGCACCACCGCCCCAGCCGGCGACAGCGGCGCGACCAGCACCGACCCAAGTGCGGATGTGGTTCGTGTGGGCGATCTTTCGATCAGCCGTGGCGAGATGGACGCGCGCGTGAAGCGCATCCAGGATGCTATCTCGGCCCAGGGCGCCGCCGATCAGGTGCCGCCCGCGCTTGACATCGAGAAGTCGCTGGTCGACCTATTTCTAAATGAAGTATTGACGCTCAATGTGGCTAACAGCCGCAGCGTCAGCGTCAGCGATGCCGATGTGGACGCCGAACTCAAGCGGATTGAGGAGAGCATCGTTCAGTCTGGCGGCACGCTCGAGCAGGCCATCACCGGCCAGCTTGGCTACGAAAGCGTGACGACGCCAGACTTTCGCATGCTGATCAGCTCGATCGTAGCCCGCCAGAAGATCGCCGAAACACTTGTCACCAGCGACACGGTCGAAACTGAGTTGCGCGCCGACCTTGAGGAGCAGGCCAAGGAAGAGGTCAAGAAGGCCGATGTGCGCCACATTTTGGTTGCGACCGAGGAAGAGGCCACGGCCGTGATCACGCGGCTCGACGCCGGTGAGACGTTCGAAGACTTGGCCAAAGAGCTTTCGACCGACCCAGGCTCAAAGGATAATGGCGGTCTGTACGAGGGCATCGAGCCAGGCCAGTTTGTGCCAGAGTTCGACAAAGCTATGTTCGAGGATCTACAGCCGGGCGAAACAACCAAGGCTGGCGTGAAGACCGACTTTGGGTATCACGTTATCCGTTTGGAGAAGCTCTCCAACGGCCCGCGCTTCACGCCTGAGCAGATCGAGCAGCAGATCGTCGAGCAGGCACCGAGTGTGCTCGATCAGCGCCGCCAGGAAGAGTTCCAGAAGCTGGTCGACGCAGAGAAGGAAAAGGGCCTGGCCGACGGCACTGTGGTCGAGCCGACCTATCCCGAGCCGACCCCCGAAGCTCCCGGCGCGTTGCCGCAGGACTTGCAGCCGGCCACCACGCCTGAAGCTCCAACCACGACACCATAACGAACAGCAACAACTTAGTTTATCGCAAAGGACGCAGAGAGCGCAGAGAAACAACCATAATTCTGAACGCGCCCTCTGCGTCTTTGCGGTGAGACACCTAGAATGAAGACCATGCAACGTACATTTCCCGCCCTCGTGCTCGTATTGTTCTGCGCATTCATGCTGCTGCCGATGCCGGCGGCGGCGACACAGGTGAGCAGTGGCACGAACCAGGTGCAGCCGCAAGCCACAGCCACACCCGCGCCACAGGCCACGGCGCAGAGCGGCCAGCGCCGACGGCTGGAGGCCCCACCGCTCGCTCCACAAGTCGCCGGCTTACTGATTGGCATCAACCTGCTGATTGCCGCTGGGATTGTGCTCCTGGCGTTTGTGATGCGCCGCCGTAAACAGCGCCGCTAGCTATTTACCACCAAGACACCAAGCATAAAAGAGACTTGGTATCTTGGTGGTTAAAAGAAACATATCTATGTGGAAACAACTTGCCGCAGTCTGCGACGTGCTGAAGCTTGACCCACTGGCGAACGGGATGCAGATTCTGGACGCTCGTGCGCTCCTCCCCAACCGCGCCGATTGGCCCGCTGTCGAACATGCCGCAGACGGAGCCTGGTCGGAGGTGCAGGGCGTCGGGCCGTATCAACCAGTCGTTCAGCCGTTCCCATTGCTGGCGACCCGCGCGGCGCTGCTTTGCCGCGTCGAGGCAGCCGCGCCCGCCGAGCTGGCACAGGCGCTGGGCCTGCGCTACCCACTCTCGCACGAACTGGTGTTGGTTGGCGCACAGCAGATTATTTGGCGCGGCGTGCTTGGCCAGCTGGCGCAGCAGCCATTTCAACCTGATTCCTACCTGTATGTAACGCCGCTCGACCCGCTGGCCGACTTGTGGAGCGCCGACGGCCCGACGACGGTGATTAGCCGGTTGGTAGGGCCGCAGGGCTGCCCGTGGGATCGCGAGCAAACTCACCGCTCGCTGCGCAAAGACCTACTTGGCGAAACGCACGAGGTGTTGGAGGCGATCGACGCTGGTGATGCGGCGGCACTGGCCGACGAGCTGGGCGACCTGCTGCTCCAAGTGCTGCTGCACGCCGAGATCGGGCGGCAGGCCGGCGAGTTCACCCTGGAAGACGTTCACCATCACCTGGCCACCAAGCTGATTCGCCGCCACCCGCATGTCTTTGGCGATGTGCATGCCGATACAAGCGCCACCGTGCTGCGCAACTGGGATGCGATCAAGCAGGAGGAGCGCGCAGCCAAGGGCCAAGCACCACGCGGCACACTCGATGGCATCCCCGTCGCGCTGCCGGCGCTGGCGCTGGCCCAGGAAACACTGAAAAAGGCCGCCAAAGTGGGGTTCGACGCCGATTCGATTAGCTGGGACTGGGCCAAACTTCACGAGGAGATCGCCGAACTAGCCGAGGCTGCGAACAGGCCTGGGGGGACTGACCAGCGCCAAATCGAAGAAGAACTGGGCGACGTGCTGCTGATCGCTGCCAAACTGGCCCGCCGCCTCCAGGTCGATGCCGAATCGGCGCTGCGCGAGGCGGTCGCTAAGTACCGCCGGCGCTACCTGGTTGTCGAGCGGCTGGCCAATGAGCGAGGGCTTGACCTGACAGCACTCGACGAGGCTGCTAAGATTGCGCTCTGGCGTGAGGCCAAACTGGTAACCTAAACCTGTTGCCACCAGGGGGCAAAGGAAAATCTATCTGATTGTTTCGTTTTTGGGTGAAAGCACCAAAAAACGAAGCCTGCCGCCGGCGAAACTTCCGAATCTTCGTGGCAAAAAAGGGCTTGCTTCATGCCAGCACCGCCGATCGAGATCAATATTGGTGACATTGTGCAGACGCGCAAGCCGCACCCTTGCGGCGGGGCGATCTGGGCGGTCGTGCGAATTGGTGCTGAGATCGGCATGCGCTGCACCACCTGCGACCATAAAGTGTTTCTGCCACGCTCGACCTTTGAGCGCCGCGTGAAGAAGTTCATCAGCCGCGCTAGCGAACCCCCCCAGCCGCCCGAACCTGCCGAATCATGAAAAATCTATCTGTTTGTTTCGTTTTTTGCTGCTTTGCACCAAAAAACGAAACAATCATGAGGTATTTCCTTTGATGACCGCGTCATCTGCCACACCCCAGATTGGCACGGCGGCCAGTTTCGCGGTATCATGAAGGCATCATTCACCCGTGTGTGCGCCGTGCGCACCTGAAAAGCGACCCCTCACTATGCGAAGTTCCTGCGCCAGGGCGTGGGCCGCGCTGCTGGCCATGGTGGCGTGGGCCGCGCTCCTGTGCGCTTCCACGCCAGCACGCGCCCAGGTGAGCGGTCCGATCTACACCGTCGAGCTGCGTGGTACTATCACCGGCGCTACAACCGAGTACTTGCGCCGTGCGTTGCAAACGGCTGAATCCGCGAATGCGAGCGCGCTGATTATCCTGCTAGGCAGCCAGGGCGGGGTGCTGCGCGATGTCCGCCCGTTCGCTGGCAGCCTGGCTGAGGCCACTGTTCCGGTGGTGGTTTTCGTCGCGCCGAGTGGCACTCAATCTGGCCCGACCGGGGCGCTGCTGCTCAGTGCAGCTCATCTCAGTGCAATGGCACCAAACACGAGCTTTGGCAGCCCACTTCCGCTTTCCCGCTTTGACGCCGCGCTTTCCGAACAGACCCAGGTGATGCTGCTCGATAGTGTGGTCGACCAGCTGCGCGATTGGAACAGCACGCGTGGTCGCAGCACCGTGTGGATCGATCAAGCTGTGCGCGACGGGCTTATTCTGACCAATGAGCAGGCCGTGGCGCTGAACCCGCCTGCGGTCGACCTGATCGCCGCCGACCTGGGCCAGCTGTTGACGCTGCTGGACGGGCGTAGTGTGGCACTCGACAATAGCACTACGGCTACGCTCACCACGTTGGGGCGAACCAATGTGGCCGTTGAGCCGACGTTGTGGGAAGGCCTACGCATGGCGCTTGCCGAGCCGACGCTGGCTTTTGCGCTGCTGATTTTTGGCGCACTGCTGGTATACCTCGAATTCGCCGCACCGGGCACAGCGATCTTTGCCGGCTCGGGCATTGTGCTCATCCTGGGCGCGTTGGTCGGCCTGTTTGCTTTGCCGGTGCAGCCCTGGGCAATGCTGCTGCTGTTCGTCGCGCTGGCGCTGCTTGGCGCGGAGTTCTTTGTTTCCGTCCATGGCGCGCTGGCGGTGATCGGCCTGGTGCTGATGATTGTCAGCGGCCTGAATTTGATCGACCCCGCTCAAGCTCCCGGTACTTCGATCGCACTGTGGGCGATCCTTGGCATCGCCGCGCTGCTAGGTGCGGCGGTGGCCGCCGTTACACTCATGGCGGTGCGGGTGCGCCGTCGCCCCGTCACTACCGGCCAGGAGGGCTTGATCGGGCGGATCGCCGAGGTGCGTCAAGCGCTTGATCCAGAAGGCATGGTCTATGTCGATGGCGCGCTGTGGCAGGCGATCTGCGAGGACGGCGAGGCCGAACGCGGCGAGCGCGTGCGTGTCACCGCTGTCCATAATCTACAGTTAATTGTGCGAAAGATTGAGATTTGAAAAGGAGTTCCTCATGCCACTAGGAGTTGGTCTACTTTTTTTCGCAGTGCTATTGTTTGTGGCACTGATGTTTGTGCTGTCGGCGATTAAGATCGTGCCGGAGTATGAGCGCGGCGTGATCTTTCGGCTTGGCCGATTGATCGGCGCGCGTGGGCCGGGCCTGTTCTTTCTCATCCCGGTTTTCGAGCGCATGGTGCGGGTCGACACCCGCGTGATCACGATGGATGTTCCGTCGCAGGAGGTGATCACGCTCGACAATGTGACAATCAAGGTCAACGCCGTGTTGTACTTTATGATCGTCAACCCGGATTGGGCAGTCACCAAGGTCGTCGATTACATCCGTGCAACCATGCAGATCGCCCAGACTACACTGCGCAGCGTGGTTGGCCAGGGCGATCTTGACGATCTGCTGGCCCAGCGCGAGAAAATCAACCAGAAGCTCCAGAAGATTATCGACGAGCAGACCGAGCCGTGGGGCGTCAAGGTTACAATTGTCGAGATCAAGGACGTGGAGTTGCCGCAGTCGATGCAGCGCGCCATGGCCAAGCAGGCCGAGGCCGAGCGCGAGAAGCGCGCCAAAATTATTCACGCCGACGGCGAGTTCGAGGCCTCAAAGAAGCTAGCTGCCGCCGCCCATGTGATCGCCACCGAGCCGATCTCGCTTCAGCTGCGCTACCTACAAACGCTGACCGAGATTGCGGTCGAGAAGAACAGCACGATTCTGTTTCCGCTGCCGATCGACACGATCGCGCCATTCTTCCAGCACATGACAGGTGGCAACAATGGCCACGGAGCCGCCGCGCGCCCCGGCCCAGCTACCGTGCATCTGGACGACACCGAGACCAGATAATTCCTGATCGCCCGCTGCCGTAAGACAACGGCGTAGACGCGCGTCTGGCCCGCGCACGTCTGAGCGCGGCGACGCCCGGTAGGGTTGCGAACCGCGTCCTGATGCGCAGGCGACCACGGAGCAGTTAGCCGCGCGTGTATGGGATTGGTCTAAGTCCCTATGATACAATAGCCGCTGCATCGCGGCACGCCGTGCTTGGCATAATGCGGGCGGGGGGTACGCTAAAACTACCCATACATATCGTTGGTTTAATAAGTTAGGGCGTAAGTCCCACGAGCTTTAGCCTTGGGATAGAAGCCCTTCACGCGCTTTAGCGGCTTTAGCCTCTGTCGGCATAGCACATACGTGCGGATTAAGACGCCTATAGTATAGTTAAACTATGCAAAAAGCCTTCAAATACAGAATCTATCTGACAAAAGGTCAACGGCGCATCGTGGAGCAGCAGCTTGAAGAATGCCGTTGGTTGTATAACGAGCTGCTGGCTACCCGCAAGCGTGCGTATGAAGCGTCGAATATCTCGCTGCGCCGGTATGATCTTCAGAATATGATTCCTGGGCTGAAGGTTGCTCGTCCTTCGCTCACCTCCGTTCATTCGCTCGTACTTCAGAATGTCAATATCCGTGTCGATGTAGCGTTCCAGGCGTTCTTCCGTCGCGTGCGGGAAGGTGCCGAAGAAGTCGGATTTCCGCGCTTCAAAGGCAGAGGCCGCTACGATTCGATCACGTATTCTCAGTACGGGAACGGCGTGCGACTTGAAGGCGACAGGCTGATTCTCTCGAAAGTCGGTGCGGTGCATGTGGTCTTGCACCGTCCGGTAGAAGGCACGCCCAAAACCGTCACGCTGATCCGCTCGCGTACTGGCAAGTGGTACGCATGTCTTTCGTGCGAGACCGAGGCCCATCCGCTGCCGCCAACCGGATCGGTTGTCGGCGTCGATGTGGGGCTGGCCTCGTTTGCTACCCTCTCGAATGAACAAAAGATCGACAACCCGCGTTTCTACCGGCGTGATGAAGCCGATGTGAAGCGCGTTCAGCAACCCAATGACGCCGCCAAGAATGCTGCTAACTGGCCGGAGAATGCCAAGCAAAACGGCATTCTGGCCCGGATTCACGAGCGGATTGCGAACCGCAGAAACGATTTTGCCCATAAGCAAAGCCGTGCGCTGGTCAACGCGCATCAGGTGATTGTATTCGAGGAACTGGCCCCGATCCAGATGGGCGCGCGAAAAGGGCGCGGGATGCGAAAAAGCATCATGGACGTGGCGTGGACGCAATTTATCAGCATGACCCTCGGCAAAGCGGCAGAAGCTGGCCGGACGGTCATGCTGGTAAATCCCCGCAACATGTCTAAAATGTGTTCCGGGTGCGGCGAACTGGTAGATAAAACGCTGTCGGAGCGCACGCATACGTGTTCCTATTGTGGGCTTGTACTGGACAGGGATGTGAATGCTGCGATAAACATTTTGCATCGTGGCCTCCAAACGCTCCAAACGTGAAACTGTGGGATGGGGCGGCATCCCCTTGAAGCCCAGGCGTTTACGCTTGGGAGCCGTCACTAAGTTCGGCGGAAGACAATGCCGAGCAATACGGCGTGTAAGCCCGGCGAGATCGTCACACCCCGGAGGGGCGAATTGTCCTGGTGGAGGCGTTATTGTATGCACAGCGCCATCCGACAAGCGTGATCATCGACATGGTGCCGATGAACTGGAGCGAGGGCAGCTAGGATTGTAGGTTGCAGCGGACGGCCTGCATGCTGCAATTACTCGTTAGGAACGCGACATTATACTAGTACATAATCCGTGCGAGGCCCGCACGTCGCGTGGCGCGCTTGCGAGGAAGGGCGATCCGATGTCCGATGATCTGATTATTCGTTTTTGGGGTGTACGGGGCAGCTACCCGGTGCCAGGCCCGTCGACTGTGGTGTATGGCGGCAACACCGCCTGTATCGAGATTCAAGCGGGTGTCCACACAATTATTTTGGACGCCGGCTCGGGTATTATCCCTCTTGGCAGCGATATGATGCGCCGTTCGCGGGCCAACGATAACAAGCCGGTAGTGGCGACGATCTTCTTCAGCCATATGCACCACGACCATACACTTGGCTTCCCCTTCTTCGAACCAGCCTATATCGGTGCCAGCACGCTACATATGCTTGGCCCTAAAGTCTTCGAGAGCGATCTCGAGGAAACGCTGGCCCACGCCATGTTGCCGCCCAACTTTCCAGTTAGCCTGGACGAACTGGCCTCGTTGCGAATCCTGCGCAATATCAGCGAAGCCGATCTGGTGCTGTTGGGCAGCTCGCCGCACGATGTGCGCGTGCTCAACCGCTACCACGATGATATCGACCCCGCGCCCGACCTGGTGCGGGTGCGCACCTACCACAGCTACGCACATCCGAAGAATGGCGTGCATGTCTACCGCATTAGCTGGCGGGACAAATCGGTGGTATATGCGACCGACACCGAGGGCTATATCGACACCGATCAGCGATTAGTCAAGTTTGCTGAAGGCGCAGATGTGCTCATTCACGACGCGCAGTACCGCAGCGCCGACTACCGCAGCTCAACCAAGCCGCGCCAAGGCTGGGGCCATAGCACGCCGGAGATGGCCTGCGATGTGGCGCAGGCCAGCCACTGCAAGCAGCTCGTGCTGTTCCATCATGAGCCAACCTATGATGATGCGGTGATCGCCGAGATCGAGCAGGACTGCCGCGAGCGCTTTCCAAACACCTGCGCCGCGCGAGAAGGGCTGGAGATTCGGGTGTAGCGGAGAACAGAGAACAGAGAACAAAGAACAGAGAACAAAGAACAGAGAACAGAGAACAGAGAACAGAGAACAGAGAACAACCGGTGCTTGGTTCTTTGTTCTCTGTTCTTTGTTCTTCGTGTTCCTACGCCAGGGGCACGGTAAAAAAGAGCGTGCTGCCGACGCCTAGTTCGCTTTCCAGCCAGATCGCGCCGCCGTGCGCCTCGACGGCGAGTTTGCAGAATGTTAACCCCAGGCCAGTGCCACCGCGTGATTCACCGATCTGGCTGAACTTGGTGAATACTTTGTCCTGGTCAGTCGGCGCGATGCCAATGCCACAGTCCTTGACTGCCAGACGCAACAGAGGAACAGCTGTACCGCCGTCTACCGCTGCCTGAATAAGCACCGTGCTTCCTCGGCTGCTGAATTTAATCGCATTGCCAAGCAGATTCTGCACCACTCGCACAATCAATTCACGGTCGACCAGCACCTTGGGCACATCTCCCGCGATGTCGGCAAGGATGGCGATCTGGCGATCTTGGGCCAGTGGGCTTAACCGCTCGATCGCACGATCGACCAGCGGGCGAATATCGCTCGCAGCGCGGGTGATCGGCATGTGGCCCGATTCCAGCTTGCTGATATCGAGCAGCGTGTTGATCATGTCCAGCATTTGAAGCGCGCTGGCGTAGGCAATACCCAGAATCGAGCGTTGGCCGTCTTGAATCTGGCCTGCAATGCCCCGGTTAAGCATGTCGATCGCCGCCATCACACTGGCAAGTGGGCTGCGCAGATCATGAACGATCATATTAGTCAGGTCTTGGCGCAGCCGCTCGGCCGCGCGCGCCTCGGTGATGTCGCGCAGCACCACAATTGCGCCGCCAGGTTCGGCCTTGCTCGCATGCACCGGCAGCGCCGCCCATTCGAGCGAGCGAGCGGCGTTCGTTGCTGCGTTCAGGTGGCCAAACGCGAATGGCTGTGTGGTGTTCAGCACATCGGCTAGGCCTGTGCGCAGCCGAGTCCATTCCTCGCTGGCGTAGCTAACCTGGCCATTCCAGGAGTTCAGTACCTGCTCGATCGTTTGGCCGTGAGTGTCACTGGTGGTCAGACTCGTCAGAAGTTCGATCGAACTGTTTGCCAGCGCGATCGTGTGATCCGGCGCAACCAGCAGAATGCCCTCGCGGGTAGACGCTAGAATCGATGCCATCTGATCGCGCGCGCCGCGTATCTCGGCGAACAGATCGAGGCTTTCGACAGCTGCCGCCGCTTGAGTGGCAAACAGAACTACGGTCTCTTGATCGGTTGGTAGTGGTGGCGTCTCGCCATAGAACACACACAAGACGCCCAACAGCCGGTGCGGCGCACGCAGTGGTACGGCAAACAGAGTTTGTAGCAGCGGGTGACTACCTACTACCAATTCAGGCCGCCCCGTCCGCATCACGGTCGCGCAGATCTGCTCGATTGGGGCGATCTGGTTGGTGCCGATGCGTACTGCGATTCGGAAGCCGGTTCCCTCTGGCAGCATTACCGCTGCGCCATGCGCGCCTGATGCCGCAACGACGCCGTGCGCGGTCATGCTCAGAATTTCACGCGGGTTGCGTAGCGATGTGGTAATAGCCATGCTCAGCGCATTGAGCGCCGTCAGGCTTTGCAAGTTGTGTTGAAGCAGCGTGTTGGTGCCAACCAACTCCTTTGCGCGGCGCGCCAAATCCTGATCGACCTGCGCGAAGCGCCGGGCGTTCTCGAGCGCGATCACGGCTTGATCGGCGATCGACTCGAGTGTCTGGCAGTCGTCCTGGGTGAAATGGCTGCCGTCGCGTCGATTCATTACCTCGATCACCCCATGAATTCCACTCACGCCGCGCAACGGCACCGCCAGCATTGCGCGAGTCACAAAGCCAGTGGACTGATCGGTCTGGCTGTAAAAGCGGCTATCGGCCTGGACATCATTGACAATCTGCGATTCACCAGTCGTAACGACATGCCCAGCAATGCCGCGGGCGTGCGGGATGCGTGTGCCAAGCAGCGCTGTGCCGACCGGCCCGACGGTGTAGGTAAATACGAGATCGCCAGTTGCTTGGTCGGCCAGTAGAAGTGAGCCTTCCTCGGCTCCGAACAGCACGCACACCTGCTCCATAATCAGCGATGGTACCTGATCGGGGTCGAGCGATGACGTGATCGAGCGGCCAATCCGGTTGAGCGCGGCCAGCTGTTGGGCCTGGCGTTGGCTGCGCTGGAACAGACGCGCGTTTGCGAGGGCGATCGCCGCCTGCCCAGCCAGCGCTTCCAGCAGCTCGATCTGCTCGGGCGTGTAACTCAGATCGTCCGGGCTGCTCAAATTCAAGATGCCGACCGGCAGATCATTCGCCACCAGGGGCATGCCCAGCCAATTCGGGTGAACCGGCAGATCGCTGATCTGGCGGGGTGAGACGTGCTGTCGGGCGCACTCGGCCACATAGTTTGAGGTGGCGAGTGTCACACGGTGATGTAGCGCAAGCCCGGCCAAGCCCTCGCTAGCCCGCCAACGAAATTGGCGCTGCACACGTTGGCCATTGCGCATGACATAGCCGAGTTCAAGTGTGTCATTGGACGGCTCGTAAAAGGCCAGATAGTAATTACTGACCGAAACTACTCGACTGACTGCAGTGTAGATCGCAGCGAGCAGACGTTCGAGATCAAGCACACCACTGAGGTGCTGACCAATTTCTGTCAGGCTTTGCAGATACCTGAGTCGCACGCTGTGGGATTCGTGGCCGATGTGGAGTGCAAGTGTCGGCCCGAGTTGGGCAGCCAGCGCCAGCAGCGCCAACTGATCGTCGAGCAACCCGCCATTCTGCCGCACATCAACCCATCCGCATAGTTCACCGCGCGCGATCAGCGGCAGCAGCAGCATATGATCGAAACATATGCTCTCGCCGCGTGCAAGTGTCGCCAATTCCTGAGTACTTGGTGTTTGGAGCGGCGTGCTCGCGCTAGCTGCCAGGAGGCGTGGCGAACGAATGTCCCAGACGATCTGAGCTGCTGCTGGCCCGAGCGTGGCTGCGATGGTTTGCAGGGCGATATCGAGCACTTCGGCCAATGTTTGCGCATGGACGAGCTGCCACACTGGCTGAGGCTCTACCTGAGGCGGCGCTGCTTGGTAAAACTGTCCACGGCTCATCGGCGGGGCTCCCGAGCAGATAGGTACTAACAATACTATACCAGATTGACGATTCTTTGACAATTAGCCGGGGCTTTACATATCAGAACTTATGTTCTATAATAAACTGCGACGAATAGCTCCCAGCTATCACGAGGACATTGTAATTGGGACGAGAACAGTGGTCATGCGACCGCAATCACACGGGAGGGACAGATGTTTCAGCGCATTGATGAGCTTCAAACTGGTAGTTTGTTTATTCTGACCGGGCCGGCCGGCGCGGGCAAATCGCATCTCGCAGCCAGCGCCCGCCGCGCGGGCACGCTGTGGGTGTTAGATACCGAAGGTGCTGCGCAGAACCTGTCCGGCAAGCCAGGCATCCACCGCCGCATTCAAGTTCTACAATCGCTTTCGCTGAAGATGCTCACCGAGGCAATGGCCGAGATCCAGCGCCAGGGCAAGCCCGGCGACACAATTGTGCTCGACTCAATTTCAAAGGTGTTCCAGGCCATGCGCGCCCATGCGCAGCGGCGAGCCGGCGCGGAAACCGATCGCAAGACAGGCATCGGTTTTGACGAGCATGCCTCGGTCAACCGCAACATGCAGACGCTGTACACCAGCCTGACCGAATTGAAGCAGGCCGGCTTCCATGTCATTTTGATTGGCCACCTAGCCCGTAAATACCGCGCCGGTGCCGATGGGCTGATGGACGAGGGGCTGCGTGTGATGGCCGACGAAAATATTGCGTATGAGGCCGACGCGATCCTGTTGGTCGAGCGCGAGGGTGAAGAGCGGTCGATTACGCCGATCATCAAGCCGCCGCGTCCAGCCCATCTCAAGCTCAGCAAGCGCTATCCGGCCACGCTGGGCACGCTCTATCCCGATCTTGTGCCCGACGAAGCCAAGCCGGCGCGCAAGGGTGAGAAGGCCGCCCGCAAGCCTGAACCGGAAGCAGCCGAGCCGCTTGCCGCCCACGAGGCCGAGGCCGAGGATGGCCCGAGCGTCGACCACGCGCCGGCCCACCCGGTGCGCGAGGAATCGGCTCGCTACGCCGCTGACCCCGCCGCGCCTGCTGCGAATGAGCCGCCGCGTGACGCCGCCGAGGCCG